>JBBTUF010000024.1:0-21242 GCA_038063855.1 Patescibacteria group bacterium | reverse complement strand
TCAGTCTCGAGCGCTTGCGTACAGTTTGGTAAGTTAAATGAAAGTGAGTTGGCAGATATTCCTCCCGAGAATGTTGAGGTGGAATTTCCGTTGACGGTTATTGCATGTGCTGAAGTGAGTTGGTTGAGTGAGATTCCTCCGGCAAATGAACTGGTACCAGTTCCCTGCGAGTTAATGATTCCACCCGTAAGGGTGAGACCTCCGGCTGATGCAAGTCCATCTCTTCCTACTGATACACCTCCAAAGAATGTGGAGGTTGCTCCACCACTTACTACTACTGAAGCTCCAATGGTAGTGGTGCCCGTAAGGTGAGAGGTGGAACTTGCATTGAGTACTCCCAAAGTAGAGAGACTGGTGGTCGCAGTCAGTGAATCTATGGAGAGAGCATTATTGAGATCAAAGAGTACTTGGTTGGTTGATCCTACAGTAGTGATGTTTCTTCCTCCTACGAGTGTGAGAGTCTCACTGTTGGTGATAGAGTCAGATCCTGTATCTCCTGCGGCGGTAAATGACGTAAACGATCCGGAACACACTCCATTACTACTGGTACAGACTCGTCCTCCACCATCAGCAAGGAGTCTTCCTGCCACTTCAAGTCTTCCTGCAATAGTTGAGGTACCGGTACCTTGTACGGTAATGAGGTTACCGATGGTTGAGGTGCCGGTTACGAGTGATTGACCACCGATTGAGAGAGTTCGACCTGGTGTGGTGGTTCCAATTCCGAGGGAAGAGTATCCGAGGATGTTTCCGGTGGCTTGAATGGTTGAGCTGGCATACACACTTGCTCCACTACTTGTAGCAAACACATCATCGAGACCGACGAGGGTTGAGTTTACAGAGAAGGTGGTTCCAAGGAGCGAGAGGTTGTGGCCTGCCGTGTAGGTGGTGTTGGTATCGACGTCAGTTCCACAGATGATGGCTCCATTCGCATCAGTCTCGAGCGCTTGCGTACAGTTTGGTAAGTTAAATGAAAGTGAGTTGGCAGTGATACCTCCCGAGAATGTTGAGGTGGAATTCCCGTTGATCGTGATTGCATGTGCTGAAGTGAGTTGGTTGAGTGAGATTCCTCCGGCAAATGAGGAAGTGGCTGAGGAGGAGTTTGTGAGTTTTCCTCCTAAAATTCCGAAAGATGATGAAGTGGCATTGGTGAAAGTGGTGTTCCCCGCGAGCGTGGCATTGCCCGTTGCGTGCAGTGTCGTACTTGCATTGAGTGATTGACCAAAGATACCAGAGTATCCAATGATGTTTCCAGAAGCTTGCAGTGTACTTGAGGCGTAGACACTTGAACCCGTGGTGGTGGCAAAAATGTCTCTCATAGAGAAGAGTGTATTTTGCACACTTATAGTAGAACCAGAAATATCGATGTTATTCCCCGCAATTACGGAAGCGCCAGCACAAACTCCATTTGCGCTTGTACACACCCTCTGACCACCCTCCGCAAGGATTTTTCCTGTCACTTCGAGTCTTCCTGCAAAAGTACTTGTGCCTGTTCCTTCAACTTTTAAAAGATTCCCGACAGTCGATGTACCTGAAACAAGTTCCTGTCCTTCAACTGAGAATGTGCGACCGGGTGTTGATGTACCTATGCCTACAAAATCTGTAATTGTTGTTAATCGTACCGAAGTGCCATCATCAGTCCAGCCGCCAGCACTAGCCGCAGAACAAACTCCATTCGATGAAGTACATACACGCCCTCCTCCATCCGCTAAAAGCCGCCCCTCAATCTCAAGACGACCTGTGATAGTAGAAGTTCCCGTATTTAAAACATTCAAAACATTATCAATAGTTGTCGTCCCACTAATATATACTTCACCTACAACACCAAGTTGACCCGCAGGGGATGAACTCCCAACTCCAAGCGAACCCGTGATATTGCCACCCGATAATGGTAAATAATTATTTAATTCACCAGTAGTTGCATACCCCGCAATAGTAGAATTAGTAATCGTAGCACTGGCAATGGTTACGCCATTTAAATGATCGATTCTTTGAGACTGTGCGAATGGTCGTAAATCAATCTTATTATTTTGTAAAGAATTTATTCTGTTATCTATTATTACTAATTTTTGTTGAAGGTCGCCATGCGCCAATTGTAGACGCTCTAAACTTGCACTATCAGCATTACCACCATACACAATAATCTGATTTGGAACTTGACTGGGCGATGTTTCTTTTACAATTGTTTGTTCGTGTATAATATATTTTCCAGACGCAATATCATTTTTAAGCTCACGATATTGCATTGCTATATTATTTGAATTTTCATTAATGCTGCGCGATAAATTATTAATAATGCCAACTAATTTATTTTCATCGTATCGATCACCAAAAATACTTAACTGTATATTATGCAATGTTTGTAATATTTTTGCAGAGGCAGCCTGAGCATTTTTTAAAAAAACATCATTCGCTCCAACAAAACTGCCTAACAATGCAACAATTAATACCGCTGTGATTGTGAGAAACGTTTTGTTAGAAATATATTTCTTTCTTGGCTGGGCATCTGTTATTTCAGTGTGCTGTAAATCTTTCTTTACTTCTTCGGCCTGTGTTACAAAATCAACACCAGAATTTAATCGATATGATTTATTACTTTGCTGTTCAGTAACATATTTTTGTACAGCCTGACGAGTTACAAACCATTTACCTGCAAGCTTTACACTTGGTAACTTTCCTTGGCGACACCGAAGACCAAGATATTCTGCGCTATAGGGAGTCTCATTGGCTACTGTACTAATCGACAATAAATCTTGATCCCCCGAAATATTTTTTATATATAAAGCCAACTCCTCCTCACTGGTAAACCACTTACCATCGATTTTTGTACACTTAAGCCTTCCTTGCCTACAACGCAACGTTAAATACTCGGAACTATAATTTGTTCCTTCTGAAATTTCAGATACTGGTTTCAATTTTTCATTAAACTCATCCATCAAAATATCCTTATACTACAACGCTCCGATACGTATCGGGGTCGATATCGGGGTATATTTAACAGGAATATTATTATGCAAATTACTTAGCCTCTCCATACACGAAGTATAGAACAATGAAGTTCAAAATCGCATTATAAAATAGCCAAAATTGCCTTAAATTAAGCTATACTACCCAAAACGGCAACGTAATCAGTATCTAAAAAAATAATATTCTCATATCCCTTATCAAACATATAAGTTACTAAACATTACTAATCATTACTGCATAATCATTAAAAAACTCATATAATTTTGCTCATGTCAGCCGTGTAATTCTTGTCGAATATTTTTATAAATTAAACAAAAATGCTAAATAGTTTTCCACATGATTTTTTAAAATAATATACAAAAAAGCGACTCATTGGTCGCTTTTTTGTATAAATAAATATACTTTTTAATCTAACTTAAAGCCGATTTTTTGAGGAGTTTCTGATGCCGAAGCAACATTGCCAAAATTTTCTTCGTACTTTTTTAGATTATCAGCGAGTGCCGCGATAATGCGCTTTACATGGCTGGGGCTTACAATCACACGTGAAGCAAGTACACCCACCGGTGGAGTAATATTCATAAAATCAATTACAAATTCTTCTTGCGTATGTGCAACCTGCATCATATTTGAATACACGCCTTTTAGATCACTATCTGATGCTTTGATTTGAATCTGCCCACCTTGCGTCGAGGCAGGTTGCTGGTTTTGTTCATTCATATTATTTTTGTTAACTATTAATTTATAAATTCTGCCTGGTGGCAAGCGCAAAAGACATAAAGTATGACTCGAGCGCACCGAGCGAACTTTGATATTCGCGACCTCCATACACTGCATCACAAAATACTTCGCGCGCCCGTGCTATTTCCTGATGTCGCCCGTTCCAGCGCCGATCTTCAAGCGTTAAATCAAACAATTCGAGTGCGCGATCTACCGCACCCCAAAAAAGTTTTTCGTCTTTGCCTTGGGTCTTGCGTGCTCGCCCAACTTCACTACCAATATTGCCGAGTTGCTCAAAAAGCGACAGCTCCGACCACCGTCCAGCTGCGAGTGTTTTATGTATTAGTTTTCTCTCAATTTTTATCTCTACCATAAAGTGGACTGAGACATCGGACGTCTCAGTAAGCGTTAGTTGGTAATTTATTAATTTGATCTTGCGTTAAATTCGAAACGCAATACGCGGGATCATTGCAATCGAGGCCGAAAACAGTGCCATCGAGATCTCCATCAAGGGCTGAATTATGATAACCGCGTGATTTATTTTTATAATCATTATAACGACTTAAACACGTCTGTGAACTAGTTTTGCCAGCGAGAAGAAAAGCCCTTAGAACATAGTTTTTCTTCTTATTATCAACACGATAATCATAGACAAGGGGCGGATAAGGATCATTTGGAATAGAGCCTATATGTTGCGGTGCAAGAACTGAAAGCTCATCTGGATAAATATAATTTGTTGATGAAGCCGCGTTTTGATCACTCCAAAGCTCCAAACCGAGTTGTATTTGCCTTAAATCGGCAACTCGGCGAGCATCGACACTTTTAACGCGCGCCGTATTGAGCGACGAAAGAAAAACCGAGGCTAATAAACCTAAAATTATGAGAAATACTATCGTCCCCAAGATATTCAAGCCAAACAAAGCATCTATTATAATTGCTACAGTAGCAACTACAAGAAGTGTATCTAGTAGGATCAGACCATTATCCTGCAAAAACGAGTAAATTTTCAGTTGCCAATCTGAATCGCAATTTGCATATATAAAAGAAAGAGCTATACGCAATACAACGAGACACAAAACCACGCCATAAATATATTTTCTGCGTCGGCTGATAGGTTTTCTCATATAGCTTATTTTAATCCCCTATTCCCTAATGCGCCAGCCGATTTTGAAGAGATACCATACGAGGTAGCCAAGGCCTAGAATGAGAGCTGTGATAATGCCAAGGCCAATGCCGAAGCTTGATTCACACACACCTATCATGGAACACCGCAAGCCGTCTACAAAATAGAAAAATGGGTTAATACGTACAATCCATTGAAGCCCCGCCGGCATCATATAAATCGAGTTAAACACTCCGCCAAGGAACGTGAGCGGTGTTATAAGAAAAATACTTGGTACGCTAAGTTGCTCAAAATTCTTTGACCACAGCGCAACGAGCATCCCCAGAAACGAAAAAATGGTTGAGATAGAAATGATATAGAAAAGCATGAGCCAAAAATGCGCAATCGAGGCTGATGTAAAAAATATTCCCAGTATATACACGCCGAGACCTACGATAACAGCACGAGTGACGCCACCCGCCATAAAACCAAGTATCATTTCGAAATACGAAAACGGCGCTACCAAAATTTCATCAATCGAACGAATCCATTTTGCAAAATAGACGGAGCTCGAGGTATGTGCAAATGCCGACGTCATCATATTCATCATTACAAGCCCGGGGATCACAAAATCGATGTATGAAACGCCGCCAATTGAACTAATGCGAGAACCAATGACATGACCGAAAATAAGTATATAGAGAAGCGCAGAACTCCATGGAGCGCCAAGTGTTTGGATCCATACGCGAAACATGCGCCCTACTTCGCGGCTGATAAACGTATAGAGACCGATCCAGTTAATATTTTTTATGTTATTTGCCATTGCCGTTTTTTGTTATTTCCAAAAATCGCTGCTCAAGTTTTTTACCACCTTCAATAAATTCACTTTTATCACCAATAGCTGCGATCTCGCCCTTGTTAATTATGGCTATTCGATTACACAAAAGCTCAACTTCTTCCAGATAATGTGAAGTTAGCAAAATCGTTTTGCCGGCCTTGTTCATCTCTTGCAAATAGCGCCACAAATCATGACGCAATTCTACGTCCACCCCCGCGGTCGGCTCATCAAGTATTAAAAGATCGGGATCATGAACCATTGCACGTGCAAGCATAACACGGCGCTTGAGCCCACCCGAAAGCGCCTGAAATGGCTTTTTGGCGTGTGGCAACATTTCAAAACGATCAAGCACGTCGTTAATGCGACTCGCGCGAACCGCTTTTGGCATACCGTAATACCCAGCGACATAATAAAGGATATCGTATGTTGTCGCAAAAATATCAACATTAAAATCCTGTGGAGCAAGGCCAATGCGCTTTCGAGCATCACGATACTCTGTAACTACATCGATACCGAATGTTTTAATTGAGCCACTCGTTACCGTAGAAATACCGGTAATACATTTTATTGTCGTGGTCTTTCCTGCCCCATTGGGTCCGAGAAACCCAAAAAACTCACCTTTTTTAATTTCAAAAGAGATGTTATTTACAGCAACACTTTCGCCATACTTTTTTGTAAGGTTTTCTATTTCGAGAGCTGGAGAATCCATTAGTTTTACAATAATACCACATAAAATCATAAATTACCAAACTATGATACACTCGAAAGTATGCTAATCGATGATGTAAAAATTACCGTACGCGCCGGCCATGGCGGCAAAGGCTCGGTTTCATTTAACAAAAACGCAATGAGCCTTGGCCCTGTGGGTGGATCAGGCGGCAACGGTGGCAGTGTAGTTTTTGTGGGCGTAAGCGACCTTTCCGCGCTCAATCAATTCAGGTACAAAAAAGAGCTTGCCGCCCAAAACGGTGCCGCTGGCCGAGATCAATTTCGCGACGGCGCCAACAGCGAAGATCTACTGCTTAAAATACCTGTCGGCACTGTTATCCATAATCTCACCTCAGGCGCTGATCAAGAAATAATTCATATCGATGAAAGAATCACTATTGCGAAGGGTGGCTACGGCGGTAAAGGAAATTTTCTTTTTCGCTCGAGCCGAAATACAACGCCAATGCAATCACAGCCGGGCTTGCCGGGCGAAGAATATGAACTCCGACTTGAACTTAAACTCATCGCCGATGTTGGTTTTATTGGCCTTCCAAATGTTGGCAAATCGAGTTTTCTTAATGAAATTACCAATGCCCAAAGCAAAGTTGCAAATTACAAATTCACTACACTTGAGCCGAATCTCGGAGTATATTTTGATTTAATTCTTGCTGACATTCCAGGACTCATTGAAGGCGCGTCGGAAGGAAAAGGCCTTGGCATAAAATTCTTGCGCCATGTTGAACGCACAAAAGTATTTTTTCACTTTATTGCCGCGGACTCCCCCACGCCCGTGCATGATTACAAAACCATCCGCAAAGAACTCGGCGCGTACAACAAGGCGCTTCTTAAAAAGCCCGAATATATTATTGTAAGCCGTAGTGATACGGTATCTGCCGCCGTACTGAAAAAGACAATCGCAACATTAAAAAAGAGCAACAAAAACATTTTGCCACTCTCGATTTACGATATCGACAGTATAAAGAAAGAAGAAAAAATTCTCGCGACTCTCATACTCAAGAAACACTCACCAGCAGACTAAAATTAATTTTACCAAGGGTTACCCTTGGTTATTTAACGGCCAAAGTGGTATTTTTAAATTGTCTATGCCTTTTCATTCTTACCGTGTTCTTCTTTGTATTTTCTCACCTTTTCCAGCGCTTCTTTAATAATTTGTTTGTGTATAAGAAGATTTTTCTCCAGCAATTCAGGCGTAAGTTTTGAATCATTGCCACTCATCCATTCTTCTTCTCTTCGTATCTCAGGATCTTTTTCACTCTCCTCATTCAACCTTTTAAATAGCAAATTTTTTATATTATTCTGTAATTCGCGCTCTTCCTGAATATTCTTTTAGATTTCAGAGTCTGAATATGCTTCATTAAAAGCTGTTTTAAACCGCTCGCCATTATACATACCCTTTCGGGCGCCCTCTATGTACGCTGAATTGCGCTTTGCATAATATATAGCATTTGTCCCTTTATTATATTTTTCTCGTGCTGACTCAACATCTTCGCCACCTTTTTCTATTTTGTTGAAAAGATACTGCAATTCTCTTTCTAACTCACTTAAGCAATATTCAAGCTCTTTATCGTTTAGAAGCTTGAGATCTACAATTTTTTGCAAGGAACTCTTTATTGCATCATACCTCTCTGGCTTAGGATCCTGCTCTACGTCTTCAAATTCTTCTTCTGGTGATTTTGGCATAATAAATATATTAAATGTTAATACATTCATTTAACTCTCTCTCTCTCTTTGATGTCAAATGTAATTTTGAGGACAAAAAAATTGACACTAAAGTGTCTGTTTTTAAATTTTGGTTAAATTTCATTTCTTACCAAGGGTTACCCTTGGTTGGCTTTAGACTCAAGAGACACTCACCGGCAAACTAAAACTAAAACGTGAACCTTTACCCAATTCCGAGCGGAATGCGACAGTACCATTCATTTTTTCTACAAGTTCGTGGGTTATAAAAAGACCGAGACCGGTACCAATAATTTCTTTAATTTCTTTTGTCTCTGATCTGAAAAACTTTTCAAACATGTGCTTTTGATCTTCGGGCGTCATGCCGAAACCATTATCTTCTACGTGCGTGGTAAGCATACTGCCGTTCACTTCATGATAAATTTTTACCCATCCGCCTGAATGGTTATATTTGATTGCGTTTGAAATAAAATTCATTGTGACTTCTTTTACTCGATCGGGATCCATCAACACACGCGGCGACACACCAGCAAGCGGTTCATAGGTAAGAGTTATGTTTTTTTCTCTCGCGAGAGGCTCTGCTTCTGTTACGATCGCGCGAATTGCTGGCGCAATATCTTGCGCTGCTACTTGAATTTTAAGACGCCCTGCGTCATTGCGTGCAATCTCTAAAATATCATTTACCAGTTGCACAAGACGATCGTTTGCTGTTTTTATTTTCTCAAGTGTATCACGAAGTGCTTCTGGCACCTCACCCAGCGTACCGTCAAGCACAAGCGAGAGTGACCATTTTGTAGCAGTTACGGGCGTGCGAAGCTCGTGGGCAGCAATAAACACAAATTCTTTTCGGAGCTCTTCAAGGCGTTTTAAACCCTCCGTCATTTTATTAAATGCGCTCCCCAATTCTTCCAACTCGTCTCCTGTTGTTATGAGAGTTTTTGCACCAAAATTTCCTCTTTCAATTTCTGCAGCCTGTGTTTCAAGATTATGAATAGGCCGCACAATGCGCCCCGCAAAAAAAGGAGCCAGTAACAACACAATAATAATACTCCCCACTAAAACACCTACCATTTGATTTCGAATTGCATTAATTACAATATCAGCATCATCACGCGGCCATTCAACAAATAAACCCCATCCAAGATCATCAACCGCCACTCCCGCTCCAACAACAGGCTCATTATTTAAAAAACTATTATACCGATCGCTCTGCGCAAAGCCGTTAAATTTTTCGCCAATGAGCACATCGCGAACGCGCGGGAATTGTACAAGGCTACTTCCGGTGCCATACTGATCTGCGTTCGGAACATTACCGCGCGCTAAAAGACGCCCGCGGCTATCAACGAGAACCATATATCCTTTTTGACCTATGCGAACAGTTTCAAGCGATCTTAAAATATTATCTGAACTCTGAACACTATCAAGATTTATATCGGCAATAATAACAGTATTAACTTCGGCGCCACGCGCCGTTCCCAACGGCACCGCTATAAACACACGAGGCCCCGACGCAAGATATTGCACTGGGCTTATATATCGTACTTTGTCTTTCACGACCTGCCCATACAATGCCCGCGAAAGATCAATACCGTCATCGAGAGGACTTACTCCATTGTTCTGAAAACTTTTCATTAACACTTTATCTTTTTGTAAATCAACAATTTGAACACTTTCAAATGCCGCGTTTTCACTTAAAATTCCCTGAAGCGCAATCTCTCGATTCGTATAATCACGCATTTCAATTAATTTAAATGAATCGGTAAAAAACTTTTGAATTTCAATAAGTTTTTGGTTGATTGCTTGCACTTCAAGATTCGATACATCACGTCCATGAGATTGATCGATAAGGTAAAGCGAAACCATACCCAAAAAAAGTACCGGACTCAATGCAAGGGCAATAAAATAAATCAGCAATTTATCTTGTATGCGATGTATTTTCATTGTTTATTTCATTGTACGCTCTTTGCGTGTCACTGTGGTGTGAATAACTCACATGTAATCGAGTAAACGATCATAGTGAATAAAATCAAAAATTGGAAACCCATACGCTACCAGCAAGCCCAGCTTGTCAAAGAATAACAGTGTTCCTAAGACTACAAGAAATAAACCACCGATTATATTGATATATCGAAGTACTCTGTCCATATGAGCGATAAACGCTACCGCCTCGCCATACAAAAGCGCAATCGCAAGAAACGGGAGCGTAAGTCCCAAGGAGAATATACTCAGAAGTAACGCGCCAGAAGCAACAGTTGCGGTTGAGGCCGCAAGCAACAATATTGATCCAAGAATCGGCCCTACGCAGGGCGTCCACCCTACCGCAAACACCGCCCCCAACAAAAGCGAGCTAAAAATATTTCCTTGCTTTAAAATCATGGGCATTCGTAATTTTCTTTCTTTTTCAAAAAACGATATTCGCAAAATGCCCGTCATAAAAAGACCAAATAGTATAATAAAAATTCCACCAAGACGTGAAAGAATATTACGATACGGCGCAAGCGTATACCCAAGAACACCAAATGCCGCGCCAAAGAAAACAAAAACAACACTAAATCCAATGGCAAAAAATAACCCATTCCAAAAAATCGCCTTCCGACTTTGGCTCCCGCTGATAAACCCTAGATACCCCGGTACAAGTGGAAGTGTGCACGGGGCAAGAAACATAAGGATGCCCGCAATAAATGCAGAAACTGCAAGACTTGTACTCATATTAGAGATTTATTTTCTGCGGACGCTTGCTCCAAATAAAAATGTACAACATATCTACAACGGCAAGTGTCATAATTGCTTTTTATTGTACCAAATACTCGTGTGAATAGTAAGAATGATAAATGCAAATACCACAAGCGACATCATTGGTATGGTTACAAATCCAAAATCAAACACAAATCGCTGAGCGCATGATACGGTGGCAGCCGAACACGGCACAAGAGGCAATCCACCATATTGCAAATAGGTATGATATACGGCAATAACAACACCGATATATGAAAGCCCTAATATATACTGCGGCGCAAACCGTCTGTCTTTATACCACAACGCAAGCAACGCGATAAGTGCTTGGGGATACAGCAATATTCTTTGATACCAACACAACGAACACGGCTCAAAACCAACGACATTTGAATAAAATAAACTTCCCACTACGGAGCTCGCAGTAACAAATAATACAAGCCATAAAAAGTACTCACTGATTTGACTAAGTATCCATTCAAGCGGTATCGGCAACTTTCTGACACGTCTCGCTACAAACAACAAAAAAAGCCCGATAGTCGCCACAAGTAGCACCACAATACCGAAGGAAATAAATTGAGAAACTATTTGAATCATTTTGGAACCTCGCAACCACTTTTTTCTGCAAGTTTTGCAAATGACAACTCACCGGACTCGCGAGAACCATCAGCAAATTCCCATGTTGGATACCCTTCTATTTTCTTATCTTTGCAAATTTGGGTTTGACCTTTCGCATCGGGAGTCGAACACTCGACATACGACAAATATTGTACAGCACTCCCAAATAATTTCTTCTGATTTTGGCAATGTGGGCACCAGAATGCTCCATAGAATACTACTTTCTTTTCAGTCAAACATTTTGCAAAAGTGTCAATGGGAGTTGGGTTCGATGTGCCACCACCTTGGTTGAATAGCATATACCCCACCCCCAAAGAACCTAATAATAAAATTATGACAGCCGGAATAAATATCTTTTTCATACTCACATTATAACTATTCTACTTAAAAAAGTCCAAATCAATCGTATACGAAATCGGTGCTTGTATCAAGCCTTAAAAACCTTCTGTACAACAAATATTGTAAGCAACATCGCAAAGAGCCCAATACCAATCTGTAGAGTTAATTGCTCTTCCCTTTTTTCTATTTCGCGAAGCGAGCGTCCCACAACTACGTACCCTGACTGCACACCCTTATATGGTTCAACCACGACTGCATTACGAACACCCGGGCGAGGTTGCCATGTCACCGTATGTTTGCCATGAGTTTTTGCATATTCCAAAACTCCAACTGGTACGGAGGGCACTCCGCCATCAAGCACAGCATTCGAAACAAGTAATTTCCCACCGCTATCATATACACTTACAAACGGGGCAAGACTTTTAGTCATATCAACTTTTGTCATTTGATTTACTATTTCGGGCGTTTCTCCATTCTCCAACCGTACAGCAAAATCTTCTGCAATTTGAATTTGCGGATCATTTGCGGCTGTGCGCATATCTTGTTGCACGACAATGTACAACAGACCCGAAAACATCACAATCACAAGACTCAAGGGAAACGATTGTTTTAGCGAGCGCACCATAATTACATACTAACAACAATGTACTAAAAGACCAACAAATCCTTATTTTAACCTCCTGCTTGCCACTTCAAAATAGCTTGTGCAGGGTAGATAAGCATTATGATATTAAGCGTTAAGTTGTCACGAATAAAATATGCAACACCAACTTCCATAATTATGGTGAGTACAATAACGAGCCACACAGGAAGGCGCGAAGCGAGGATAAAACCGACTACCATCGCAAGCGTATCCATGGTGGAATTTAAAATACTATCGCCAAAATAATCGAGCGATATTGTAACCGCGCGATATCGATCAATTACCATTGTGGTATTTTCGAGTACTTCCCACGCGGTCTCAAGCATAACGGCGAGCGCGAGACGTAAACTGAGTGGAACTTTTCGTAAAAAAAGCCACAGCAATCCATAAAAACCAAAGCCATGGATAATGTGCGAGAATGTATACCAATCGGAAATATGCTGGGAATTTTCGGAACTAAAAACTATGCCATGCCAAAATTTTATATAGCCACATTTACAAATCCATACGCGACCCATGGCATATTCGAGCACAGCCGCGAGGGCAATGATGATCGCCGTAAACATAATATCAAACCACAGCGGAGCACTCTTCCCGAGCCGCGAAAAATAAAACCACCGCAGAGTAAATATTATCGCAGTCACCCCCATAATTATCAACGAAGGCACATATCCATCGAGCATAGCTTTATGGTACCATAAAATTAAATGGTTTTTTCGCTCGAAACAATCCCCCAACTCCTTACAGTGTATGGCTACGCGCTTCTTTTCCCTATTGCAGTTATTGAAGGGCCTATCATATCTATCATCGCAGGATTTCTTATATCCGGCGGCATACTTAATCTCTACGTTGTTTATGTAGTCCTTTTGCTTGGAGATCTTGTTGGCGATACTATGTATTATTGTATCGGCAGATACGGTGGCAATTATTTTGTTAAACGTTGGGGTTGGTTTTTAAATATCGATGAATCAAAACTAATTCGCCTCGAAGAAAGTTTTAATACTCATAGTGCAAAGTGGCTTTTTTTTGCAAAAGCGCAAGGTCTTGGAAGCGCCATCTTAGTTGCCGCAGGTGTAATTAAAATGCCATTCGGGCGTTTCTTGTGGTTAAACTTTCTTGCAACACTTATCAAATCAGCATTTTTTCTTGCCATAGGTTTTTACTTCGGCAAAGCATATATTGCCATCAACGGCTATGTCAATAAATTTGGCATAATTACACTTTTCATTATTGTTATAGGAATTATTTTATATTTCTTGCGTCATAAAAAATATATATGAAAAATATTACGATCATCACCGATGCCGGCATCGATAATAATATCAGCGGAGTTGTAACATTTCTTCTTAATACAAAAAGAGAGCTCGAAAAAAAATATTATAAAGTTACTCTCATTGAACCAAAACAATTTAATAATTTTCCTCTTCCCACATACCCTGAAATAAAAATAGCTTTACTTTCACGAAATGCTATGGAAGCCATGATACTTGCGGGTTCGCCCGATTTTATCCATATTGCAACAGAAGGACCGTTGGGACTCGTTGCGCGAGCGGCATGCCAAAAAAATTCTTGGAAATTTACAACATTTTATCACACGCGCTTACCAGAATACCTTCACATACGATTCAGGACATTCAAGGGTATTACCTATCAATATATGCGCTGGTTTCATCAAGCAAGTATGTGTACTATGGTCAGCACGAATTCTCTCAAAAAAGAACTCGAAGAAAGAGGTTTCAAACACGTTGAGCTCGTAACAATGGGCGTTGATATCGAAAAATTTCAGCGAAACCCAAATGCGACCCTCCCTACATACTTACAAAAACCGGTTTTTACCTATCTTGGACGAGTCGCACCAGAAAAAAATATTGAAGCGTTTCTCGATTGTAATTTACCCGGCTCAAAACTTATTATTGGCGACGGCCCTGCGCGAGAAGCGCTTGAAGCAATCTATGGGAGGAATTCCACCTTTGTTGGTTTTAAAAAAGGCCAAGAGATCATAGACCTTCTTTCGGTGTCTGATGTTTTTGTGTTCCCATCAAAAACAGATACATTTGGACTTACTATAATAGAAGCGCTCGCGTGCGGACTACCAACTGCCGCATACGACGTGCAAGGGCCAAACGATATAATAGAAAGCGGCATTGACGGCTTTTTAGGCGAAAACTTAGAAGAAAATGCTAAAAAATGCCTTAGTATTGATCCCGCCATGTGCATCGAAAAAGCAAAACAATATTCTTGGACGATCTCCGCAGAACGATATCTCGAGCACCTAATCGGTATTAAATAATTTCTCGATTATACACGTAATGCGCGCATTCGATATATTTGACGGACGACTTCGCGAGCACTCACCGTTCGAAGAATTTGCCGAATCATCGCATAATCAGCATACGTTCCCTGTAACCTGCCAACTTTTTTTGATTTACGCGGACTTATGACATTTTCCCACGGCACAACTTTTAACTTTAATTTTTGATCGATAATAATACGATTTAAAAATACCTCAAGGCCAAATCCCGGCAAACGCCCCAACTGTTCAAGATCGCCAATTATGCCCTTATGAAATACGCGCTCCCCTGACACAAAATCGAGCCCGAATATTTTATAAATTTGCAAACTATTTTTACGAAGAGTTATAGCAATATCTGCCTGCCCCATCACCACAGGCTCAATGAGTTGTGTCAAATCCCCCGCCTGCAAACCAATAAGATCAGAGTCGATCAACATTACTATTTCATTCTTAGATTTTTTGAGACCTGTTTCTATCGCAAAACTCTTTCCTCGATTTTTAATATACGAAATCAACTGAATACCAGATCTATTCTCAAGAGCTTTTTTTGAATTATCGGTTGAGCCATCATCAACAACAATAACCTCGTCAATCAGCTCATGACCAACGACCGCATTGAGTACACCCATAATTCGTTCGGCTTCATTATATACAGGGATAATGCAAGAAACTTTTGTCATACACCTGCAAACTCGATCGCGATATACAAAACTCCAATTCCCAACAGCGTCATAATGGTCGTCAACATCTTTGGATGCCCATGATGACTCTCTGGTAAAAGATCGCTCGCGCCAATATACAAAAAGAATCCACAGAAAAGTGCGAGAACTAGACCAAGTGAAGACTCAGATAACGAAAAAAATGTAGTCGCAAGCACACCCGCAAGCGGTGTAAGTGCATCAACAAATAGCCAGCGATATGCTTCGCGTATTGAACCTTTATTTTTTAAAATAACATTGACGGTGTTAATGCCGTCAGAAAAATCGTGCACAAGCACCGCAATTGCAACTATCACCCCTACGGAAGAAGAAACTTTAAACGCGAGCCCGATGGCAAGGCCATCAAGAAAGCTATGAATCGATAGGCTTGCCGCCCCCAACTTACCTCGTCGGTGCGAACCGTGCGAATGATCTTCATCATGAGAATGCAATACCGCGAATCGATCTAAAATTAAATAAACCGTAAAACCAAGCGCAACAACTGACGTCATAGTGCCTAGTGTATACACAGGAGAACCAAGCCCAATTGCTTCTGGCAATAAATCAAAAAACGCGACCCCAATGACAGCTCCTGCGCTAAACCCAAGCACAAGATGTAAATGATCTTTAAACCGCAACGCAAAAAACCCACCCGCCAGCGTGGCGCACGACGTCGCAAGACCTATAAGAAAAATAATCACCTGTTTACTATATCATTTTTACGGTTTCGGCTCAAAAAATTTAAATTGCAGTAAAAATTTTTCAAAAACTTCTTGTACAGCTTGAGAAGATTCGTCTTGCTGCGTCTTTGCAAAAATTATAAGGAACTTCTTCTTGCTAGGAACACTTACATATACCCTATGAATGCGTTGCTCAGACATGACATTAGTGCGTTTGGCTATATAACCACCGAGATCCAAGGTAGTGTAAATGTACTCAGCTTCTGGATCTGCGCCATAACCAGTGGGGCCGCCGTCAAAAAAAATATCTATCCTAGATCCATCTAAACTTTCAACATAGATGTTAGGTAAGACTATCTCTCCCAACTCACTTTCCGACGTTCTAATACTCCATGAAATTGGATATTGAAACTCAATACCTAATCTTTCGTTGCGATAGGTTTTCCATTTCGATGTATCGAAGTTGGTGCTTTCGATATTTTGTTGCTGGGTTTTGTGGTGAAGTTTTATTGAGTAGAAAATATCACCACCAGTAAAACTATAATCTTGCTCGATTGAGTAGGTTTGGATTGCCCACATGAGCAAAATAAAAACTGTAACGATAATCGCTAGTGTCCAATCAAGCCAACGCTTGAGGAATATGTCTTTAAAGAGCATAAGGCTATTGTCTCACAGAATATGAATTCCATGACTGTGCATAAAAAGACTCTTAATCCGTCTTCTCGCCTGTCCAAAAAACAAAGGTGAACGCTTTTTCATTGTTTCCAAAATCGCGCTCAAACACCGACGTTCGCTTATCAAGCGATGTGTGAATTTCTTTTCCCCACGTCGCCCTATTTTCGTGATCTATGTCTTGGCCTGCTTTCGCAGTAACTGTTTGACTAAGAGTTGATATTGAATCAAGGTGTGCATAAATTATTTCGAGCTCATCATAATCATGCTGGTTTGGATGCTGATTTGGTGTCGGATCAATTGTGTAGTCCATGCATGTACCGAGAGGCGCGTTATAAAAATCCTCATCTTGATGATCAAGGCCAACTGTATGAGCGATTTCCTGACACATAACAAGATTTCTCCATGCTGAAGTATTGTATGTCGGAGTATTAAAATATGTATCATTGAGTTTTATCGTGCCCTGCGTAATATGCTTGCCATTTGCCCAAATAGAAGCGAGCCCCAACCAACCATTATTACCATACTTGCTATCGCACACCTCAACACGGCCATTTATTGGTTTGCAATTTTTTGGATTTGTCTGGCTTGGCACAATTGCAAGATCTAATACGCTAGACTGACTCCAATCCGCAGACGCTCCAGCAAGACTCGACTTCCACGCAGATGAAGTATTATAGCCAAGTTTAAGTATAAATGGATTTGCAGTACGCGCCCAATGATACCCTCCCCACGAATGGTTAGCAAAAGCGACAGACACTGATGCGCCAAGACCAACAAAAAAAACAAACAACACAAAATATTTACGCCACACAATATATTTCATAATACCACGTATCTTAACACACAACTCCAGCTCGCGCAAGATGGATTGAAAAAACTTAACCTGCGTGCTACGGATTTAGTGATATTAACTAATATTTTTATGACAGAAAGCGCAGTAAAAAACGAACTCTCACGTGGCTCGGGGCTGTCAATTATTGCTTTAGTTGAAGGGCTTTTAGAAGAGGCCCACTCCCGACGAGCATCAGATATTCACATCGATCCGGCTGAAAATGAAGTTACGGTTCGCATGCGTATCGATGGCGTCTTGCACGATGCTCACGTTCTCCCTAAAAATATCCAATCGGAGATTATTTCACGTATAAAAGTTCTTGCAGGGCTTCGCACCGACGAGCACCAAACACCTCAAGATGGGCGATTTCGCCTTATGATTCGCGGAGTTACCCCACTTGATATTCGTGTTTCGATCGCACCGATTTATTTTGGCGAGAATGCCGTATTAAGACTCCTTTCCGAACGCTCAGAAAAATTTGCACTTGAAATGCTTGGCCTTTGTAAAGAAGATCAAGAAAAGGTAGCTGATGCAATTCGCAAACCATATGGAATGATTCTTGCAACGGGGCCTACCGGGTCAGGCAAAACAACAACGCTTTATACTCTCTTAAAACAACTGCATACCAAAGAAGTTTCTATCATAACAATCGAAGACCCTATCGAATACGCGCTCGATGGTATCAATCAAATGCAGGTCAACGCACGTACTGGGCTTACTTTTGCTGGCGGCCTTCGCTCAATGCTCCGACAAGACCCTGATATTATTATGGTTGGTGAAATTCGCGACAGTGAGACGGCGCGCCTTGCCATCAATACGGCGCTCACGGGTCACCTGATACTTTCAACACTTCATACAAATGATGCCGCAACCACTTTGCCACGCATGATTGATCTTGGAATTGAACCGTACCTCATCACCGCAACAGTAAACGTTGTTATTGGTCAGCGCCTTGTGCGAAAAATTTGTACTTCTTGCAAAATCGAGCATGCACTAACCGCTACAGAAGAAAAAAATATTGCCAAGTCAGTCGGTGCCTCTATCTTTGACAAAACAAAAACACTTTGGCACGGTGCCGGATGCAACACGTGTGGTGGCAGTGGCTACAACGGGCGCGTTGGTATCTATGAAGTCATGCCTGTTGATGATGCTGTTCGCCACGCAATGCTCGAAAAAGCTTCAGCAATCGATATTAAAAAAACAGCGGTCGCGCGAGGCATGAAAACTTTTGTTCAGGATGGTTTTGAAAAAGCAAGCACGGGCATTACAACGCTTGAAGAAGTTTTGCGAATAATTCATGAATAATTTATCACACTCAATTCGTCATCGCCTTTCGATTAAAGAGCAAACTCTATTTGCAAAGCGACTTTCTTTTTTAATTACTGCAGGTGTGCCGCTACTCGAAAGTCTGCATCTTCTCCGAAAACAAACAAAATCAAAATCAAGAGGTAAAATGCTCGATGTCGTCATTGGTGATGTATCTCAGGGTCAATATTTATCAACAAGTCTTGGTCGCTTTGGCAACGTCTTTGGCTTATTTGCAGTCAATATTATACGCATTGGAGAAACAAGTGGCATATTAAGCCAAAATCTAAATTATCTTGCGGACGAACTTAGAAAAAAACAAGTACTCCGGAAAAAAGTTCTAAGTGCACTTCTTTATCCTCTCCTTATTACTTTGGCAACACTTGGAATAACGGCAATGCTCACAGTTTATATTTTTCCAAAGATTTTGCCGATTTTTAATAGTCTTCGAGTATCTCTTCCTATCTACACGCGAGTCCTTATTGCGATTAGCGCATTCTTGCAAGCATGGGGTCTTATACTTATCATTACCTGCACACTTTTGAGTATTGCGATTATTATACTCATACGAGAAGTGCAACGTGCTCACATCATTGCCGATTCGATATTGCTCACCATGCCACTCGCAGGCACAATCGCTCGAGACTATAATCTTGTCACTATTTGTCGAACACTTGGACTCCTTCTCAAAAGCGGTATTCTTGTTATCGAAGCTATCACCATCACCGCAAACACAACCACAAACCAAGTCTACAAAAATTCCCTTCTTTCAATTATTGGAAATATTAAAGCAGGTGAAAAAATCTCACAAAATCTTGCACAATTTCCCCGTCTCTATCCGGACATCGTGACCGATATGATCGCAATCGGCGAAACAACTGGGAAACTCTCTGAAACCCTTATCTACTTATCAGAACATTTTGAAAGCGAAGTTGACGACTTAACGAAGAATTTTTCGAATACAATTGAACCGGTGTTAATGATATTCATGGGAATTGTTGTCGGCTTTGTTGCAATTTCTGTAATTACCCCTATTTATGCAGTCTCTCAAAGTCTTACCCATTAACGCATTTGCCCTTGTCGAAGTTTTGGTAACAAGCGCTCTCTTAACCATGCTCGCTGGCTTTGGCATTGTAATTGGTACCGATGGATATAAAAATTATCTTTTTCATTCAGAAGAACAAACACTGCTTGCAACGCTCAACACGGCGCGAAGCCATGCTCTTAATAATATTTATGAAATGCCACACGGAGTACATATAGAACCGTCAGCGTATATTATATTCCGCGGGAGTATATACACTGCGGGCGCGGCAACGAATGAAAGCATCTCAAGGAATACAGCCATTGCAACATCCGGCATATCGGAAGTCGTCTTTACTCAACTTGCTGGCGATGCAAACATACCAGGATCAATAACACTCAATGACGGCATACGCTCCCGCACAATTACAATCAACAATGAGGGCACTATTCATTGGTAATATGCGCAAAGGATCCAGTACTCTAGAAATACTTATTGCGTTCGCAGTGTTACTCCTCGCGATGACGGGCGTTATTCTTCTTTCGTTTTCTAATCAATCGTCTCGAGTTGACGCTCAAACAAATAGCGAGGCACTCACAAAGGCAGAGGGGTTACTTGAAGATGCGCGCGCTACTTCACGAAAAGATTTTGATCTTGTGACTTCCATCCCTTCTTCACAAGACGGCATATATCAAAAAAGTCTCAGCGTACAATCAATCGACGACTCTACAAAACAAGTAACAAGTAACGTACTTTGGGCTATCGACAACCGCTCACTCGCAGTGCATCTTACAACACTCGTAACAAACTGGCTAAATTTAGGAGATACGTGCAACCCGAATGTAAGTGGAGACTGGACTCACCCACAACTTCTTGGAAATGCAGACGTCGGGCAAAACAATGGCGGCACTGATGTCGTTGTTGTAAACCACAAAGCATACGTAACCGCTAATGCATCATCAGCGGCAAAACATGATTTTTATATTGTAAATGTAAGCAATCCTTATAATCCATCACTACCAATCTTAAATAGCATTAATACGGGGCCTGGACTTGCCGCAGTTACCGTATATGGAAAGTATGCATATGTGGCCAACATGAGTACCGTGAGTCAATTACAAATTATCAATATCGACCCGACAGACCCGCAATACCTTACCGTCTTGGGTTTTCATGTCCCTGGTAATGTGGGCACGGCTGTCGGAAATAGTATTTTTTATGCAAACAAAAAAATCTACCTTGGCCTTACGAAAACGCCGACAGGCCCAGGTACGGCCGTCGAATTCAATGTGTATGACGTGTCCATCCCTACAAGTCCGTCATTTTTAGGCGGCTACAGAACGAATACGCTCATAAATAACATCGTGGTTAAAAA
>JBBTUF010000023.1:0-6818 GCA_038063855.1 Patescibacteria group bacterium | reverse complement strand
CTTACAAAGCTCGATGAGACGAATAGACAGGTGATCGATTTTACTGATCAACTCCAAAGCCTTCAAGATATTCTTAAAAATCCAAAACAGCGAGGGATATTGGGTGAATATTATCTTGAGACGCTTCTCAAGAATGTTTTACCACCCGGCTCGTTTCAAATGCAATATCCATTTAAAGATGGCACCATTGTAGATGCCGCCGTATTTGTAAAAGAAAAAGTAATACCAATTGATTCGAAGTTTTCACTCGAAAATTATAATCGATTGGCTGATGAACGAAACCCCGCCGAGCGCGAACGGCTCGAAAAACTGTTTAAGGCCGATTTAAAAATGCGTATTGATGAGACTTCAAAATATATTAAGCCTTCCGAGGGCACGATGGACTTCGCATTCATGTTTATACCGCATGAGGCAATATATTATGATTTGCTGGTGGCTCAAGTGGGTGCTGTGAAAGTAAATACCCGCGATCTCATTGAATACGCGTTTAAAGAAAAACACGTCATTATCGTCTCACCGACTTCGTTTTTGGCGTATTTGCAGACGGTTTTACAGGGACTCCGCGCGCTTCAAATTGAAGAGTCAGCAAAAGAAATTCGTGGGCGTGTGGAAGATTTGCGCAAGCATTTATTGAGTTACGACGATTATATGCAACGGCTTGGCAAAAATCTTGGTACCACGGTAAATATGTACAATGGTGCATATAAAGAATTCAAAAAAATCGATAAAGATGTGTTACGCATTGCAGACGTGGAGAGTTCGGGAATAGAGGTGCTTGTTATTGACAAACCCGACGAAAACCAATAATATAAGGGCTATGTTTGCAGTAATCGAGACTGGCGGAAAGCAATATATTGTTGAGTCGGGTGCAAAACTCAAGATTGAAAAACTACCTGTTGATGAGGGAGGCGTGGTTACGTTTGATAAAGTTTTACTTATTGCTGATGACGGAAAAGTAACAGTAGGGAAGCCGTATATTGCGGGGATGACCGTTGAGGCAGATGTGACTCGCCAGGGGCGTGCACGAAAAATCCAAATGATGCGCTACCACTCAAAAACCCGCCGCCGTAGGCGTAAAGGCCACCGCCAGCCATTCACCGAAGTTGCGATCAAAACAATCAAAAAATAGCCAAAAAACCCTTATAAATTAAGGGTTTTTTGTTGTGTCAGAGTGCTATTGACTAATACCATTTAATGGTATATAATCGTGCCTAGGAAGTAAGCTTTTAAAAACCTCGAGAAATCGAGAAAACCACAGGAGGAGTCGCTATGTTGAAGGCATGGAAAGTAGTATTGTTTCTTGGGATCTTCAGTGTCGGCCTCGTTGGGTGCAGTGGCGGTGAACCAAACATCGATCCAACGCTTCGTGCACCATCGGTCGATGAGTCTGAGATGTCAGAGAACGGCAAGGCAGTGTTCACTGTGACACAGGAGCCTAAGCCGATCTTCGGAACCACACTCGTTCGGGTTATCGTCAAGCGAACGGAAAGCCGAAACGGTAAAGCGCTGTTTTCTGCGATCGTTGGCGGCGACATGGCGTTACAGGTCGGCCAAAGAGTCAGAATAGTAAGCGTAAGAAATCAAAACAGTCTGCAGGGCGAGGCACACTTCTTCACAATCGCGCTTCCACAGTAGCGCCTCCTACCCCAAAGCCCGCGCGGATCACAAAGATTCGCCGGGCTCCCACCAAAGTTTTTGAAAACATTCTCGAATACTTTGGTGGGACAATAATGTCCCCAGTTCTTTGAGGAGGGTTACGATGGTGTATTTGCTGATTGCAGCTCTTGCATGTTTTTGTCTTGGCATGTTTGCGCAAAGGCAAAATCAAAAGCTTCTTGCAGGTTACTTCAACGGTTTTGGCATCACGTTCGGCATCGTTTCATTTTTTGTCTTCGTAAAACAGTTGCTTCAATCTTTTTTTCCTTGACGGCTTCGTGGGGTTCAGACAAAACCAAGGAGGGACGAGAATGGAAGACAACGCGCAATGTGATGGAGTCATCGACGAGCGCACTCCCGAGCAGGTAGCGGCAGATCTTGCTATTGTCGGGCGAGCAAACTGTGGATGTTGGTATTCCGCAGAGCAGGGAATTCCTTGCGAGCACGACATCGCACTTGCTCGTTAGCAGTAGGTAACAAGGGCGGGCAACTCGCCTAAAGTAATTGCATCGCCGCCTGGCTAATAGTAGCAGGCGGCATTGTTTTTTAATAATTTTATTTTTTGACTGAACAATGTTTGTTGTTGTAGGATAAAGTTGGTAGGCGAAGCCACCGTGTGGCTAGCGATGACCGTATCTCGGCAGAGACATTCGGGGGGATGAGCTCACCGAGATGCGGTCATCGTATAGATGTTCTTTAGGGTAATACTTGCCAACAAAAAGTCCGCAGTTCACTCTGCGGCATTTTTTTATTTGGTTACGTTATATCAACGCCTTTCCAGCTAACTATACTAAATTACTGCGATCGCTTGAATTTGGAAGAATATTATGATACGGATGCAGGTGTTATGGAAAGATATTATTTTAGTCCTACAAAGCAGAAAATACTTCTACTTTTGGCATCGGGTGTTGTATTGGGTTTTAGTCATTCGCCAAAAAATCAATGGCGTATTATAAAGAACTTGCCAAAGGCGTGGCGATCGATTGATAGGGTGGTCTTATATCGTATACTTCATGAATTTCATAACGATCGGCTTGTTGATTTTATGATAGAAAAGGATGGCACATCAACTATTGTTCTAACTGAACGTGGCAAGAAAAAAGTGCTTCGATATAAGATTGATGAAATCACAATAAAAGTTCCTACGCGCTGGGATGGGCGTTGGCATATTGTTATGTTCGATATCCCAGAGAAACGCAAAAGGGCGCGCGAGGCATTGCGCAATAAATTGCAAGAATTAGGCTTTCTTCAATTTCAAAAGAGCGTCTGGGTAGTGCCGTATCCATGCAAAGACGAAATTGATTTTATAATCGAGGTATTTGAAATCCGTCCACATGTCCAATATCTCGAAGTTCTATCAATAACAAATGACTCAAAACTCAAACTCCATTTTCAATTAAAATAAACAGAGCTCTCTTAATATGTCAATTTACAGCGATCGCTTGAATTTAGTAGAATTGGTTCTAGAGCATGTCTGGAAACCTCCTCTTAGGTAAGTAGTGAGGTATCATATGGGTATACAAGGCTAATCATATACCCACATGATACATCATTACCCAGATTGTATTCGACAAGAATACGATTCTGATCTATCCGACGAACAATGGAATCTCATTCGCCATCTCATCCCTTCCAGTAAAAGCAATCATACCACAGGAGGACGACCTGCCAAGTATGACCGTCGAGAGATTGTAAACGCCATACTGTACGTTGCTCGCACGGGTTGCCAATGGAGGTTCTTACCTCACGATTTTCCCAAATGGAAGACTGTTTACGATTATTTTGTCCTCTGGCACGGTGCTGGAGTTTTTGAAAAGATCAATGCGCGTTTACGCACCAGAGTGCGAATACACGCAGGCAGAAACCCTCAACCATCGGCAGGCATCATCGACAGTCAATCGGTAAAGATCGTTGCAAACATTGGATATTCCGGCTTCGATGGAGCCAAGAAAGTGAACGGAAGAAAGCGACACATCGTTACTGATACTCTTGGACTGTTGCTCTCGGTTGTCGTACATGAAGCATCGCTTTCTGATCGCAGAAGCGCTGCAGTAGTGCTCACGAAAGTACGAGTACAGTTTCACCGTATTAAAACCATATTTGCCGATCAAGGATATACCGGACAGCTTATCGACATTGTTCATACCACACTCAATATTACTCTGAAGATTATCAAGCGCACCCAGGTGCGTTCTTTCCATATCCTCCCAAGACGTTGGGTTGTGGAGCGTACCTTCGGATGGTTTGGATTTTACCGGAGACTGGCAAAAGACTATGAACGCTATCCAGAACACTCAGAGGCATTTGTGTACATTGCCATGTCAAACATCATGCTCAATCGTCTTGCGAGGGGTTTTTGAACATGCTCTAGTTGTTTTATGGTCAGACAGCATATCTTCGCTAAAATTATTTTCTATTTTTCAGTGCATTTGAGAGGGTGGCTGGGTCGGCGTATTCCATTTCAGTGCCGGTTGAAATGCCACGGCCGAGGCGAGTGAGAGTAATGCGTTTGTCTTTTATAAATGGTTCTAGCACGCGTTCGATATACATGGCGGTTGAGTCGCCTTCGGTGGTGGCAGAAGTTGCAAGCGCCACCTCAATTGGCTTTTCTTTTGTTGCACGGCGCTCAAGGCGTTCGTATAGGCTTTTAATGCGTTCGGTAACGCGAGTTTTTTCGTTGAGCAGTGAAATAGTGCCGCCGAGAACATGATAGGCGTCTTGCCATATGCCAGTTTTTGCAATTGTCTCGTGATCCTGATCTTTTTCAACAATTAAAATCGCGTGAATATCGCCACGGCAGGTTTGGCATAGTGTTGCGCCACCCCCGTTTTCGATTGCACGAAAACATTCAGTACAGCGCGAAACAGATCGCGCTACTTCGCGAAGCGCGTCGACAAAACCTTCGATTGTGCGCTGGTCTTCATCAAGCAATGTAAAAGCAAAACGCGAGGCTTGGCGCGGGCCAATGCCGGGAAGTCGTATAAAATATTCAATAAGTCTTTTTATTGATTCGGGCTGCATAGGTTATTGGAAGCTTTCGTCGAGCGATGAGAAGCTTGCTTTTTCTTGGTTAAAGTATAGTTCGACGCGTCCGGTGGGACCATTGCGGTGTTTTTCTACAAGAATTTCTGCAATATTTGGGCGCGAAGAATCACGCTTTGTTTTATCTTCCCTATAAATAAACATAACAACATCAGCATCTTGCTCGATTGATCCTGATTCGCGAAGGTCAGAAAGGCGGGGGATCGGCGGGTGGCGTTGTTCTACGGCACGCGAGAGCTGCGAGAGCGCAAGCACTGGCACATCGAGCTCGCGGGCGAGTTGTTTAAGACTGCGCGAAATTTCGGTAATTTGTTGTACCATGTTGTCTGTGTGTTCGCGTGGCTGCATGAGTTGTAAATAATCAATAATAATAAGCCCAAGATTACATTCTGATTTGAGACGACGCGCCATTGCGCGCATTTGTAAAACATTACTGCTTGCCGCATCATCAATGTAAATTGGTGCTTCGGCAAGTCGCGAGAGAGCGTCGTTTATTCGCTGAAAATCATTTGAGTTTTCAGATAAATGCCCTGTGCGTAATTTCCACAAATCAACATGCGCTTCTGCTGCGATAAAACGATCAACGAGTTGCTGAGTCGACATTTCAAGAGAAAATATTCCTACAGGAACTTTATGATTGACTGCGGCATTGCGGGCGATGTCGAGCGCGAGGGATGTTTTACCAAGCGAGGGCCGCGCGGCGATAATAATAAGATCGGATTTTTGAAATCCAGAAATTAAGTTGTCGAGCTTTTCAAAGCCCGTGGGAACACCGCGCATAACGCCTTTGCCTTTATGGAGGGTGTCGATACGTTCCCATGCCTCTGCCAAAGCATCGCGTACGGGTGAAAACTTTTGTCGAAGTGAGTGTTGTGAAATACTAAAAATGTTGCGTTCTGCTTCATCAAGAAGCCATTCGATGTCTTTATCTTCTTGGTATCCAAGGTCGTTGATCGTGTGTGACGCCGAAAGAAGGTCGCGAAGCACGCGTTTTTTATTTACAACGTTTGCATGATGTGTGACGCTTGCTGGGCTTACCACAGAGTTTACGAGCGTTGTGAGGTAGCTTGCATTGCCAACGCGCTCGAGCAGGTTTTTTTCTTCAAGATGACCTTGAAGCGCAAGAATATCGAGAGGTGCATTTTTTTCAAACAAATCAACGAGCGCACGATATATTGTTGCGTGCTCGGAGACGTAAAAATCTTCTGGGCTGAGCACATCAAGAATTTTTCCCAAAGCATTTCGATCGATCATGATGGATCCGAGTACTGCCATTTCGGCATCTCTGCTGTGGGGCGGTATTTTGAGTTGCTCTACCATATGTGTATGCTACCTGACGAGTGTAATCTTGTGCAACGCGTACAGGGCGCACAAACACTTTATAACCTGTGCTTTATAATTTAGTGATTATGGGGCCTTGTGGCGTGTCTTTTATGCTGAAGCCGAGGCGAGTTATTTTTTGACGTAACGCATCGGCTTCGAGCCAATTTTTTTCAGCGCGCGCGGTTTCGCGAAGTTCAAGTAAGTCTTTGACGTTGAGGGTAATATCGGTAGGTTTTTTTGATATATCTTTTGCCTCAGCGCGAATATTAAGACCAAGAAGAGTATCACACCACAACACAAAATCTTGCGATGCATTTTGTTTCAACCCTTGCCAAAAAATTGCCAATGTGCGTGAAGTATTTAGATCGTCATTTATAGCTTCAAGAAATTGTTTTTTTAACGCGGCGTCTAATTTTGTCGATTTTTTATGAAGTGAAACAAATGTTTGTAGTATTTTTAAGCGCGAAATACGAGCGCCCGATAGCGCGTCCCAGCTAAACGATAAAGGTTTGCGATAGTGCGTGCCGAGCGCAAGATATCGAAAGTCGAGTGGGTTAAATCCTCGTTCACGTAAAGTTGCGATAATGATATTTGTCTCGGGTGATGATTTTGCCATTCTTTCGCCACGAATTGTAAGAAAAGCCGCGTGCATCCAAAATTTACTGAAAGGTTTGCCAGTCGCGGCCTCTGATTGCGCAATTTCGTTTGTATGGTGAATCTGAACGTGGTCAGCGCCACCGCAATGGATGTCGAGCGTTGAGCCGAGATATTTCATGCACATTGCAGAACATTCGATA
>JBBTUF010000022.1:0-5276 GCA_038063855.1 Patescibacteria group bacterium | reverse complement strand
ATGGGTGCAATTTCATTGATTTGGTTTTGGATTAAAACAAGACCTTGCGACTTACGACTAATTATATAAATAGCAACGCCGCCGATAGCCACCCCTACAACAAAAATCCCCAATATCACCAGTATCGACATAGTTTTTCTATTGTATCAGAGAATGTCCTGATTCAAAATTAGTAGCCCTAAGGGGAATCGAACCCCGTGAAAAGCAACCTAAGTTGCTTTTCACCAAGGATGAGAACCTTCCTGCGGCCCCATCGGGATTTGAACCCGAGTTTCGTGGATGAGAACCACGCGTCCTAGACCAACCTAGACGATAGGGCCTTAAAGTGTTCAGTGGTAAGTGAATAGTGATCAGTATACTAAAATTTTAGTGCTTTTTCCAGTAACTATCTTGCCGCACAAGAAGCCGAGAAGCATCTTCTGGGTGAGCCATAAGCGCCTCTACCACACGCTCCATGCGGGTTCCTTGTGAACCCTTAACCAGCACAACGTCGTCTTTTTTTATATATTCTTTTAAAAATTCACCCGCCGCTTTTGAATCTGAAAACCAGTAAAATTCTTTTGCGCCTGCACTTTCCATGCTCTTTGTTCGAAGCCCAACTGTAACTAAAACATCAACAATACCAGATGCCTGCTTTCCTATCGCCTCATGAGCGTCTTTTGTAAATTTACCAAGTTCAAGCATATCTCCTAAAACAGCGATTTTGCGCCCTGCAGGAATTGTCGAGAGCGTATCGAGTGCAACGGCCATGGCAAGTGGCGAAGCATTATACGAGTCATCAATAATAAGCGACGAATTGATTCCTTCAACAAGAAAAAATCTTCCGGGCATAGGCTTATATTTTGAAAGCCCTTCTGCAATTTCTATCAAATTTAAACTTTTCACAACACCAACTGCCGCAGTCGCAAGTAATGCGTACATACTCTGAACACCAATTACATTTTGATTTTTTATAGGAATCGATTTACCTTCACAATCGATACGAAACGATATTCCGCTTGACATATGGCTTCGCGAGAATAATGCTTTATAGCCTGACGCAACAATATTCGCTTCTTTATGAACTCCATACGTCAATACACGCGCTTGCGTAAGCTCTCTCATTGCAAGAACCTGTGGATCATCGGCATTCAAAATCACACAGCCATCTTGAGGTATGACCTGAACCAATTTTGCTTTTTCTTTTGCAACATCTTCTACGCTAGCAAAATATTCAACATGCACCGGGACATCTCCAATTGCAGTAATCACGGCAATTGTCGGCTTTACCCAACTCAAAAGTGAATCAAAATCGCCTGGTCGATCAACGCCCAACTCAAGCACAAGGATTTGTGGATACGGAGCACGAGATACAACACGCCAAGCTCCATGCGCTATATTTTGCAACCATGCCCCAAAAGACCCCCACCCGCTTTGCAAACCCAAGATTGCGAGCGGCACCCCAATTTCGCTGTTATAACTTTTAGGGCTCTTGCCAACACGATAGTGCTCTCCGAGCAATGTTGCGATTGCCTCTTTGGTTGTTGTTTTCCCAACACTACCGCTCACGCCAATTATGCTGGGTTTAAATCGTTTTAAAACCAGCATCGCTTCAAGCCTCAATATAGTTAAAATAATTTTTTTCCCAATACGATTTATCATGGTTGTTTGTCGCTAAGCTCTTGAGGTCTATCAGGCAATACTTCAAAATACGAAAATAGGTGTTTCATGATTGCGCGAAATGGTTCAGTAAGTGATTCAGATGCATACCGAATGCCTTGTGGCTTCTCTAGATACAATACCACAAGAAATTGCGGATCGTATGCGGGACCATACCCAAAAAATGTATGTATAAATTCTCCCGAATACCCTCGACGATCACTTGATGCAATTTGTGCGGTACCTGTTTTTGCCGCAACCGAATACCCTGGGATTTTGCCATGACCGTTTGCAAGTTTTGTATCAACTACTTGAACTAACATTCGTGTAATTGTTTTTGAAGTTTCTTCTTTTAATATTCGTTTTGGCTCTGATACTTTCTTTTCCTGCGTTAAACCATTTGCATATTTTACTTCTTCTACAATATACGGCGTCACCAGAAAGCCACCATTGCCAAGGCTCGAGAGTGCACGCGCGAGTGCAAGCGGAGTCATGCTGATACCCTGTCCAAACGAAGCCGTCGCATATTCAATTAATCGAGAACTTTCGAGATTTTTTAAATTGCCCGTGGCCTCATTTGGTAAATCAATATTTGTTTTTTCAGCGAATCCATAATTATTAAAATATTGGCGCATTTTATCTTTGCCTAATTGTTCCATAACATATACCGCGCCCATGTTTAATGACTGAGAAAGAATTTCTTGAATTGCTACACGCCCACGAGCTACACCATCATAATTTTCAATGGTTCGTCCATCAATTGTCCGCTTGCCTGTGTCAACATACGTATCGGCGGGTTGAATTGATCCAGCATCAAGTGCAGCTGCTATTGTTAGCGGTTTAATTACCGATCCCATTTCAAATAAACTTTCTACCAAAGGATTTTGAAACACAGCAGGATCTTTTTCTTTTGAATATATATTTGGGTCATACGATGGTATTGATGCAAATGCAAGAATTTTACCTGTTTTTGGATTTATAATAATGCCTCCGGCGCTTCGCGCATCATACTTTTCAAGTGTGTCTTTAAGGCTACTCACCAAAAATGATTCTACGCCAGCGTCAATTGTTAAATGTACACTCGCGCCGTCTGAATTTTGATCGATTAAATTCTTGCCAAAGAGTAACAATCGTGTTCCTGCACTCGCGTCTCCACTAAACGACCCATCTTCGCCCGATAATTCTTTATTATAAAACCTTTCGAGACCATATTGGCCTGTTCCGTCGGCTCCTACAAATCCAATCGTTTGTGAGGCAAAATCGCCCGCAGGATAAAAACGGCCTGGTTCAAGCTCAAAGGCAACACTTTTAATTGCAAGCTCCTCAATTTTTTTCTTTATACTATTCGGCACATGATGTTGCATAACCTCATACGGATCATTTATCTTTCCAGCTTTCAGTAAGAATTCTTCTTTATCAAGCACGAGACCGACACTTGTGAACTTTTGATATAAATCTTCAACATTATCAACGAGCTTTGGGTTTATTGTAAAGAGCCAATCATCTTTCGTGGTTGCTACTGGGTATATTCTTTGTTTCTCGTGCACGACAATATCACCCCGTTTACCTTTTAGTGTGCCTGTTATCGATTGCTGCCGATCGGCGCGTGCCTCAAATAAATCATTATTCATGACTTGAAGCCAGAAAAGACGTCCAATAATCACAATAAAAAATACCGCGACAACACTGCTGAGCACGGATATGCGAGCATTAATTGTTTTCATGATTGAGAATTAGCGAGTGAGAAATCCAACAACCGCATCAGGACGAATATATTGAGGATCCTCTACTGCGATAAAACCGGATGCACGCGCCTTTGGAGCTACGTGCTCAAGGGCAAGTTTAAGGTAATTTGATTCGACTTCTTCATGTGTGGCATTTAATTCAAACATTTTTTCATGATCAATCCGCATAGTGCTTCCCGTTACAATATTGGTGTTTGAAATCACAACAGTGAGTATACCACAGGCGATATCAACGCAAGCAAATAAAATAATTAATTTTTTCTTCATAGATTCTCCCATGCACGCAATTTTGCACTTCTAGAACGCGGATTGCGTATAATTTCTTCTCGAGTTCCAAGTATTGGCTTTTTTGTAATTATTTGTCCAAACTCACGAAATGTGTTTTTAACAATTCTATCTTCAAGTGAATGAAATGAGATCGCCGCTACACGACCACCCGGTGCCACTAAGCGCATTGCCGCTATAATGCCAAGGCGCACCGCATCAAGTTCTTGATTTACCGCAATACGAAGCGCTTGAAAAAGTTGAGTTGCAGGATGTGTTTTACCACCACGAATATATTTTTTGGCGATATCGACAAGCCTACCAGTCGTCAAAATTCGCTCACTCTTACGCTCTTGCACAATTGCTCGTGCAAGCATGTGTGCATACCGCATCTCGCCGTATAATTTAAAAATCTTTGCAAGCTCGGCTTCAGAATAACTATTAACAATATGTGCCGCAGTTATTGCATCAGACTCAGAAAAGCGCATATCAAGAACCTCGTCTCGCATAAAAGAAAATCCGCGATGAGACTGTTCTAAGTGCCACGAACTCAAGCCAAAGTCGAACAAAACACCCTGGATATTTTGTAAATGATTTTTTTCTGCGAGCTGTGCCATATGTATATAATTTCCTTCCTCTGCAATTAACCCCTTAATGTGTTGTTTTTTTATACGATTGACAAGTTTTTCGTCTCTATCTATTCCCAGCACTGTACCTTTTGATCCGACTCGCTTTAAAATCTCCTGAGCATGCCCTCCTCCGTTCATCGTCGCATCGATATAAACACCATTCTTTTTTATATCCAAGTACTTTATAACTTCCTCAAGTAATACCGGCTCATGGATTGAATCTTTAGTAGACACCGAGTTCTCCCAAACGTTCTGCCAATCGATCAGCGTGGTCTTCTGTTTTCTTGCGAACATCATCCCATCGCTCGGGACTCCATACTTCAATCCTGTCAAAGACTCCCACAATCACCGCTTTCGTCCCAAGGCTTGCGTACTGTTTCAAGTTGTCTGGTATTAAAATACGTCCGAGACTATCAATTTCTTCTTCAGACGCCCCCGCAAGCATAAATCGAACAAAATTTCTCGTATCGGCTTGCCCGAGTGGCAATTTACTTAATTTTTCTGCCATTCCCTCCCATGCTTTTACTGGATACAAAAACAAACAATGATCAGGACCTCGCGTGACTACTATTGTGCCGCCCAATTCTTTACGAAGTCGCGTCGGTACTGCGAGTCTTTTCTTCGAATCAATTGTGTGGATATATTCTCCAATAAACATAGAATTTTAAATGATTATGCACCTTATCCACAGCTTTATCCACTTTTACCCACTTTTCTACCACTATGCATTAAATATACCCCACCCTTTCACACTATGCAAATACTTTAAATAAGACTAATTGTCCTTGTAAAATAAAGAAAATCTCGCCTATCGGCGAGATTTATGCACAGCTTGTACTCTGTGAAACTAGGACTTCGGTCGAAGTGTCGGGAATAGTATTACTTCGCGTAGATTATGAGTATTGGTAAGTAATAAAACAAACCGATCTATACCAATACCAAAACCTGCGGCAGGCGGCATCCCATATTCAAGATTTTCTATAAAATCCACATCTGCGGG
>JBBTUF010000021.1:0-4229 GCA_038063855.1 Patescibacteria group bacterium | reverse complement strand
TCATTAATAACATCGTGGTTAAAAATAATATTGCATATGTGGCGACTCCGGAACCAACCCCCGCAACGCCAGAACAAGAAAATCTTTCGATCCTCGATGTTTCAAGCCCTTCAATTGGCATCCCTCGCATACAAACATTCACCTCTCCGAATCCTACAACCATGGACGGAGAAAGTTTATATATTTCAAAAGATGCAAAAACACTATATCTCGGACGATCAGAAGGCGGCGTTAACCCCACCCACAATAAAGAATTTTTTGTTCTTGACATAAACAATCTCGCGGCGGGAATCCCAATTACAAAATCAAAATATATGGGCTCTACAATTAATGCAATTGTAATCCGTAGCAATCTTGCATTTATGGTAACTGGGGATACCAACTTAGGCTTCCAAGTCTGGGATCTGAATAATTTGAATAACGCCAGCCCCTATGGATCAATAAATATCCAACAAACATCAACTGGTGGAATGGATTGTGATGGAAATTTTATGTACATAGCACAAAGAAGCAACAAGGCTCTGCAAATTATTGGCCCTGGATTATAATGCGGCAGACGGCCCCTGCGAACCTTTGACTGTAAATTAACATGAGAACTACAAAAAAATTTAATCTCGGCTTTACGCTCATAGAAGTTTTAGTCTACATCGCACTGCTTTCGATTTTATTGAGCGGTGCACTTGCGGTCACCTACCAAGTACTACAAAGCTCTGAAAGTGTTCAAGCAAAGACAACTATTGATGAAGAATCTGATTTCATCTTTCATAAATTTGATTGGGCATTAAATAATTCAACAATCAATTCCCCTGTCGCAGGTACTGCGGACCCAATCCTATCACTCAACAAAGCCGGCTTCGCTCAAAACCCAATCGTATTTGATTTAAATTCTGGAAATATTCGCATTAAACGTGGCACGCAGACAGCAAATGAACTTAACAGCGTCAATATAAAAATTACAAATTTATTATTTACTCATATTGCCCCATCTACTGGCAAACCTGCCGCAATTCATTTGAGCTTTACGGCAAACGGTCGGCTCTACGAGAAAACACGATATTTACGAAAATGAGAAATAATACTACATCAATCACGCACGCAGGATTCATAGCGCTTATATCAGTACTCATTATTTCGGGTATATTAATTGCCGTCACTACTGCGGCAAGCATGAGTGGATTTTTGAGCAGAAGTAATATGATAGATTCCGAACTTAAAGAACGAGGCAAATCACTTGCCGAGGCATGCGCTGATGTTGCACTTCTGAAATACGCGCAAAACCCAAGTTACGCGGGAAACGAGACAATTTCAGTTGGCGTCGATTCTTGCCTCATCAGATCATTTATAATTTCAGGCAGCCAAATAACAATTGAAACTCAAGGAATATACCGAAATACCTATAGCGATATTCGGGTTACAGCAGATATATCTACACTGGCTATTGTATCGTGGGAAGAAGTCTCTCATTTTTGAGATATTGTAAGAAAAAGCCTTCTGTGATAGGAATGTTTCCATAAAAGGTCGGCCAGAATTTATCGAAATACTAATGAATTAATACGTATATTTTTATGAAACAATGTATCAAAAAGAACAAGGGTTTTACCCTCATCGAAATCTTAGTAGTTATTGGAATTATTGCGGTTCTTGCCGCAGCAGTTCTCATCGCTATAAACCCAGCCCGACAATTTGCACAAGCACACGACAGTCAACGCTCAACTAATATTGAAGCGATCTTAAACGCCGTTGGTCAAAATATTGCAGACAATAAAGGTTCATTCAACTGTACAACACTCCCTATTACTGCAACAGTTATGAAGTCAACGGGTGGGTATGACATCGCTACCTGTCTTGAGCCAACATATATTTCTAAGATGCCGACTGACCCAGTCACCGGAACATACACAGATAAGACAAACTACAATAGCAATTACACCATTATGCAAGATACAAACACGAAGCGAATTACAGTTGTAGCAACTCCAGAAATACCCGGGGCAACGATCTCAACAACTCGCTAAGAAGTACCTGCAACAAAAAAATCCGCTTCAGCGGATTTTTTTGTTTGATTTTTTACGACAATTACTTAGTAAAGAATAATTTTACCGCGCTAAAGGCGAGTTTATTTGTCATACCGTCACCAATAAGAGATTCATTACCTCCCATTCCAAGATGCCAATAATTAAACCCGATAACATTTTTTCGCTGGGCGGACTGCATACTTTTTTTGACTTGGCTCACGGTATCACCGCCAGTAATAGTCCCCCACTCACCAATAATGATTGGCGTGTTTGGATACTTCACCTGTAACTCATTAAGATCGTTTTCCATTGTATCACCAACAATTTCTGGATAGTGATCAATGGTAATATTACCCATCGCAGTAATCGTTGCGTCTTCTAAAATTCCATTCCAGTCGGGATTATTATCACCCCACGCAACGAAACCATCGAAACCATAGTAACCAATTTTCATTTTTCCTCCTAAGCCAATACTGGCAAACGCACTCTCAGAAATTGTCATCGCGTCACGAAGCCATTTATTAAATGCGGCAGCACCAGAAAACATGCAAATATTTTGAGGGCAATACGTGATACCGGAAATTCCACCGTTTTGTGGCTCTGGGATCGGTGCAAAAATATCACCCGCCTTAAATACGGTTGGATTTGCTTTAATATAGTCAGAAATTAATTGAAGATAATTTTTTGAGCTATCTTTGGGCGTGTCATAAATCCCCTCAAAAGCCAACGGCATATGACGATGCCAAATATTTAAGCCACGCGCGTGGATTGCATCGGCCCATACCTTTGTATACGCCACACTACTTCCACATACAGGGTCATCGTATGGTGTTTCCAGTGCAACATAGTTCGCACCGATCTCTACCGCTTTGGTAAGCCACGCATTAATAAATGCTGGGTCATCTTGGTTACAAATTTTGTCTTTCGTTTCCTTCATCGAAGAGACACTACGAATTGACCATGTCCGGGCGTTCGTCGCTGTAGAAACTACGGCTAGAGGCAGAGTGGGTTGCGGCACTGGGCTTGGCTGTGGCGCTGGAGGAGAAGTTATAACAAGAGGCGGTGTAGACGTCGAAGTAGATTTTGTTACTACTGCGGGCGGCAATGAAGGTTTTGGTTTTGCTCGTGTAATAGTAATTTTTGGGATTCGACTTTGGGAGACTAACTTACCCATAAGAAGCTCTCTCGCTTCTTCGGTCGAAAATCCTAATAAACTCGGCTCATTCGTTCTAATTTTTTGTATATCAATCCCATATTTTGTTGGATACCAAAATTGAATCGCAATCGATTTTATATTTGCAAGCGGCTGATTAATTGAAAAATCCTGTAAAGGCACTTTTGCCAATTGCACACCGTCTGCACAATTTTGACCATAATCAGCCAACGAAACGCTGTACGTTCTGCCATCAACCGCAATAAGACTCAAAGCCGATGCAGAACCGTTCAACACACAAACACCATGCAAGTCGTATGTAATAACCAGTGTATCCTTTCCTGTGAGACTTCCTACTGGTACATTCTGTTCACTTTTAACGATGTTTTTCGCTCCCTGAATCGAGATAGGGGCGGCAAGAATATCTTGTGTTGTTGCAAAACGAGAAAAAAGCCAAGTCGCAACACTCAGCGTAAAAAACAAGAAAAACCCCAAAAATATATAGCTCTTTTTTATATTTTCCATGAACTTATTATACTACAGTATGTATCCTTTTTTATCAAAAGTATGCTACAATAAAAACCGTGGAAACACTTATACACGCCGATATTTTCTTTTTTATAGCAAGCGCATTTGTAGTTGTTCTTACCATTGGCTTCATACTAGCACTTGTATATATTATCCCGGCACTTAAAGATCTACGCGACCTTTCCGCTACAGTAAAAAAAGAGGGTGACAAAATTGCAAGCGATATTGACGGGATTCGCAATACAATAAAAGAGAAAGGTTCAAAAGCTAAATCAACTTTTGATTCTGTTCTTGCTTTTTTTACCCGACGCAGAAAGTCGAATCATAAAAAAACAGTCGATAAATAATTATTAGATTAAATTGTATTAAAAACAATGAAACAAAAAATGTCAGCAGTAAAAGAAGTAGCAATCGGAGCAGGGATCGCCGCAGTCGCGGCCGCAAGCGCAGGAATTTATTTTCTCTACGGTACCAAAGGTGCCGCAAAAAGACGCCGACAAGTAAAAGCGTGGAGTATTAAAGCGCGTGGCGAA
>JBBTUF010000020.1:0-2677 GCA_038063855.1 Patescibacteria group bacterium | reverse complement strand
CTACCACAAATTGCCCATCGATCTCGATTACTGGCACTCCCATCTGCCCCGTCTTAGTGATCATATCTTCACGGCGCTTTACATCTTTAATGACATCGTACTCTTCATATTGAATGCCATTTTTTTGAAATAGATCCTTTGCCTTTTTACAATATACGCACACCGGGGTTGTATAAATTCCTACATGTTTCATATTTTTTAGTATAGCACAGGCACTCTTTGCATGATATTCTCGAACATATGAGTAAGTTTCGCGAGTATGCAAAAGCTTGGATCCACGTAGAAACCGAGATCGAAAAACAATTGCGCGCAAATGAAATACTGCGCCGCCTCAAAAAAACATACCCGAAAGCCCGAATCGCCCTTCATTATAAAAATAATTTTCAGCTTCTTGTGGCAGTGGTGCTTTCGGCGCAATGTACCGACAAAAAAGTCAATGAGATTACAATTCCTCTCTTTAAAAAATATAAAACCGTGCGCGATTTTGCCCGTGCCGATTTAAAAACCTTCGAGCAAGAAATTCGCCAAACAGGGTTTTATCACAACAAAGCGCGCAATATTATTGCCGCCGCAAACAAAATTGCAAAAGATTTTAAAGGCACATTGCCAAAAACACTCCGCGAAATGATTACTATCCCTGGCGTGGGGCGCAAAAGTGCCAACGTTATTCTTGGCAACGCGTATGGTGTTGTTGAGGGTATTGCTGTCGATACCCATGTGGGACGCCTCGCGCAACGATTTGGACTTGTAGACACGGATAACCCAGAAAAGATCGAACAAGAACTTATGAAATTATATAAAAGAAAAGAATGGTTTGCACTCACCTATCGCATCATTGATCACGGCCGCGCTGTTTGCACTGCTCAACGCCGCACATGCGGCGTCTGCCCACTAAAAGATATTTGCCCGTCGTCGCTTATATAAAAACTGAAATACGTTTGAGCGGGTTTCGAGCGCGAAGCGCGAGACCTCGAGCAAAGCGAGAAAAGCGAAAAGTATTTCAGTTTTTAAATAAACATAAATTCGTCCAGACGTGAAGAGACCCCGTTGCTGAATGCAACGGGGTCCTTGATTTGTGTCAGGAGGTGGGTCAAGAGAGACGCTCAACCTGGAGCCATACAGCGCCCTTGTAGTGCTTGGTTTTTGTGGTAATGCCTAGCGCTTCTTTCGCGCCAATCGAAAGATCAAACTCACGATCCCCCACATACGGACCTCGATCTTCGACTCGTGCCTCGATAGATCGCTTGTTCTCTGGATTTGTGAAGCGTATAAGCGTCCCAAATGGATAGGTCTTATGGGCAACCATCGTCGGATCCCACATATTGTAAACTCTGCCCGACGCAGTTTCTTTCCCATCAAACCCTTTTCCGTACCAGCTGACAGGCCGAAACCCTTGTGCACGAGACGGATGTTCGTCGCGAACAATTACGGGTTTTGGTGGCCGGGGCGTTGGTTGAGGTTGCGACTTGATCGGCTTCCCAACATGCGCTAACTTCTTAGGCGCGTACTCTGGATTGTCCGCGTACCAACGAGCAATTTTGACCGAACGGTCAAAAGGGTCATCCTCCCCAAAAGGTGACCGCGTGGATTTTCCTCCTTGTTCTGCCAGAAGACGTGCCCCGCCGACTTGCCGGTATGCCTCGACCATTGCGGTCTTGGCCTGACTGGGCGCCTCTACTAGCTCGGAAGATTGTGGTGATCTCACTGTGGTACTGTTCAAAAAGAACAATGCCGCAATCAAGATTGGCATCCACATGGTTGTACCTCCTTTTTACTCCTAGACTTGAATTGAAGAACTACTGGTAATATCCTATCAAATAAACATAAATCTGTCAATCCCAACACCCTGGAAGGCTTACATTATAAGCAAAAAACAGCTCCGCCTCAGCTTCTAGAAGCTGAGGCGAGACGGCTATAGGTGTTCTCGTGGATTATGGCCAATGATTTGTGATGGCCACCTGTAGGTACTTTGGTAGTGTAGCAAGCCTCTTGCACTATGTCAACTTATTGTACTTGTATTCAATTACATTATAGGCAAATATTATAATTAAAGATTAGAGAACTCTTATCATCCGCAGTTAATTGCATTACCCCATCTGTTAGGTAGGAAAGATAATCCGTAGTTAAAATAGTTGGAGAATATTCTTCGCTGAACATAACATTATGCGGGTTTGTTTTTTCATGAGCAAGACCAAATACATGACCTAATTCGTGTGTAAAGACATTTTGTAAAAGTATGGAAGACTCACCGCCTGGTACACCAAACATAGCATCTTTGTTGAGAAGAATATCAGCCTCTATAATTATGCCATTCACATCCCTAATATTCGCAAAACCCATGAACATATTCGCCAGCACTAATCTATTATCAGCATATGAGTAAACACTCTGTGTTCCTGGCACAAGACTAATGGTATTTCTGTTATCAAAAACATCAGGTTGACGATCGTTTGATTCATTTAGAAAAGAGCCAATCGAGAGTTTGCTACCAACGTTTATCCATGCTTGACGCCCCTGCAATAATATAGGGCTGAGTGAATAGGCTTGTACCGAAGGAGAAATATAGAAAGAAGGAACAGCACAACCCGCCCATTGAACCGGAAGAATGGCTGCTGTAGCGTTTTGCAAAGAAAATCTGTTAAAAATATTTCTAACAATACCCATGCCCTTATCAAAC
>JBBTUF010000019.1:0-6362 GCA_038063855.1 Patescibacteria group bacterium | reverse complement strand
GGGAATCGAGGATTCAAGCATCGTTTATACTCGAAAAATCAGCATAACCACGCTTAACAATAACGAAAAAAGCGTTTCGAGTACGGTTACTTGGGAAGCCTCTCCGGAGCGAACCTTGACCGTGGAATTGGTTACCTTTCTTACTAATTGGCCCGGGGTTGAAGCAACTGGTGGAGATACTGGGGGCGGTGGACTTTCTGGTGATTGGAATAATCCCCGAACTTTGGGTTCGATTGATTTGGGGCCAGGTAATTCTGCAACCGATCTCGATGTTAAGAACAAGATTGTTTATGTGTCTGCCGAAGCCTCCGCTGTTTCAAAACCAGACTTTTTTATAATAGATGCAACCGACGGCCAAAACCCCGTTATTAAATCCGATATTAATGTTGGCAGCAAAGGTTTAAATGCGTTGGACGCCGCCGGTAATTATGTTTATGCCGCAAATCAAGCTACCACAAAACAACTTGTCGTTATCGACGTAAGCAATATAAATTCTCCGGTAATTGTTACTTCTTCCAGTTTGCCTGGTGTCTCCGGCAGTGGCGGAGCCGGAAATACGATTTTCTATTTTGACTCAAAGATTTATATCGCCACAAAAAAAGCGACCGGCCCCGAGTTTCATGTTTTTGATGTCTCTAATCCTTTAAGCCCAACTTCTTTGGGGAGTTTTGAAATGGATACTGACGTCAACTCCATTTATGTTTTCAATAATGTGGCTTATGTCGCAGTTTCCGCTGATGACGAATTAAGGATGTTGAACATAAGTAATCCAGCGAGTATTTCACAAATAGGCAATTATGATGCGCCAGGCGATACTGAAGACGGCAAGGTAGCATATCTCGTTGGTACAAGGATTTATTTAGGCAGACTTGTGGGCGGTAATCATACTAATCATCATGAATTTCATATAATAGATGTTTCAAGTTCTTCTTCCCCCCAAAATCTTGGATCGGTGGATCTCGCAGTTGATTTAAATGATTTGCGAACAAGAGATAGTTTGGCTTTTTTTGGTACCTCTGATTCAAATAATGAATTTCAAGTTTGGAACATTTCTAATCCCTCAAATCTGTCGCTTGTAAGTTCTTTTAATTTTCCTCAAGTTGCAAGCGGCATTGATTACGAAGACAATCTGGTTTATGTGGCGGTAAGGTCGAATGATGCTTTAAGGATTATTACTTCAACGCCATAGCGGCACATAACATGAAACATATAACACGTAACAAAAAACAATCCGGTGCGTCAAATGATATATGCTACATGATAGATGAATCCGGTTTCACTCTCATCGAGGTTTTGATTTATTCAGCGGTTCTTGCGATTTTTATGGGGGCAGCTTTCGTTTTGGTAAGTAGTATCCTGGGGAGTGCTGATGCGTTTCTTGAGAAAAATGAACTCCTGGCGAATCAGGAATTTGTTGAACGAAAATTAATTTGGGCTCTCGCCGGCGCTTCGGGCGTTTTAAGCCCTCCTCCCAATTCTTCTTCTACGGGCCTGACCATTACCGGGAGCTCCACCTTAATTTATCCTGCGGTTTTTTCGCTTGATAATAACCAATTAACCCTTTCAGTAGCGGAAGGTGCGCCAGAGTTAATTGCCAACAATAGAGTGAGAGTGAACGAATTTAAAATCGAACATTTTTCTAGTAATCAATATGATTCAGCCATAAAAATATCACTAGTTCTCCAAAGTGTTGTTTTTTCCTATCTTCAATCATCAAGCACCCTATTCCATGTCGTTGTACCATAAAAAAAATCAAGGCCTGCCTGCGCAGACAGGTTATGTTGCCGTAATTTCCGCAATTATAATAACCGCTGTGGTTTTTATGATTGCTCTCGTTTTTTCAAGCAGCAATTTTTCGGGTCGTTTCGATAGCCAAAGTCTAGAAATAAAAGATGTTTCAAGGAAAGTAGCCGAAGGATGTCTCGAATATGCGCGTTTGAAATTAGCCGAAGGGGCCTATGGAGGCAATGAAATAAGGACAATCGGGGGTTATAATTGTTATATTGCACCAATCGAGAACATTTCCTCGCAATATATTATAAAAGCGACCTCAACTATATCCGGCAAGGAATCCCGATTAAAACTCACGGTTCATGAAGCTACATTAAAGACTATTTCGTTTGAAGAGTATTAAGCGGGATATGTTATAATATTTAGGTAAATCATCAAGGTCGAAAAGCGAAATTTAAATATTGAAATATGAAAAGTAGAGGCGGTTTTACTTTAATAGAACTTTTGGTCGTTATCGGCATTATTGCAGTTTTGGCAGGCGTTGTAATTATTGCCTTAAACCCAGCAAGACAGTTTGCTCAAGCAAGAAATACCCAGAGATGGTCTAATGTTAATGCTATTTTAAATGGTGTTGGCCAGAGATCGGCAGACAATCGGGGTATTTTTGAAACCAGTTGTGCCGCGGGAGCGATTCCCACAGCGACTACAACCATGGCTTCAAGTGGAGGATATGATATAGCTCCTTGTCTTGTTACGACTTATATCCCGACAATGCCATATGATCCGAGTGCAACGGGAGCTAATTATGTTTCGAACACTGATTATAACACTGGCTATCAGATAAGGAGAGATTCTGTGACTGGCCGGATTAGCGTTTCAGCTTCGTCTTCGGAATTAAGTGAGTTGATCTCGGTAACTAGATAGTAGTAGGATTTTTATCTCTGAGGAAATTCCCCACATAAATTTATGTGGGGAATTTTTTTAGGTTCTCTATAAGAGTTACCTCAAGAGGTATAAGTGGAAATTGGCTATAGCGCATTTGGCTAAAAGCGTTAATTAAGCTTTTGATCAATCCCATATGATAATCTTCAAAAATTTTTGCGTGGTCTACGAGCATTTTCAAATGGTCTTGCATTAGCTCACGACTGAATTTTTCCTCCATTTGCGGATTGAATTTTAGGACTGCCGCCCGTCTTAAATATTGGATCAAGTCTTTTGTGAATTGGATGATATTGTACCCCCCGTCATTAATTTCAGAGAGATAATTCAGAGCTTCCCGAACATTGTTTTGGAGCAAGTAGCCCGCAAACAAAGACAATTTATCAAAACCGATTTTGCCGATCGTTTTTTCGACGTCGTCCAATTTAATTTCTCCGCCATTAAAAGTTATAAGCTGGTCGAGAAGGGATTCAGCGTCCCTGAAACTGCCTTCGGCTGATGAAGCAATAAGATCAAGCGCCTCTTGCGAAATTTTGATTTTTTCTTTTTTGGCGATATGGGAAAGCTTGCCCACAATTTCTTGGAGCGAAACACGCTTGAAATAAAATTGCTGGGTTCTTGAACTTACGGTTACGGGAATTTTATCGGCTTCCGTTGTTGCTAAAATAAAAATTGCATAGTCCGGCGGTTCTTCGAGAGTCTTCAAAAGCGCATTGAAGGCTTCTCTAGTCAACATGTGGGCTTCATCAATTATGAATACCCGGTATTTGAAAGACGTTGGTGCAAGGCGAATCATTTCTTTCAAGTTCCTTATCTCATCAATGCCTCTGTTTGAAGCAGCGTCAATTTCGGTTACATCAAGACTTCTTCCTTCGTCTATCGCTTTGCAAGCAGGACATTCATTGCACGGTTCGCCCTCTTTTTTAAAATTTGAGTCAGTTGATCTTTTTTCGCAGTTTGCGATTTTCGCGATAAGGCGGGCGGTTGTGGTTTTGCCGGTGCCGCGCGGTCCGGCAAATAAATAAGCGTGGGCCAGTTTTTCTTGTTTACCCGCTTCCTTTAAAATTTTAACTATTAGGTCTTGCCCGACGAGTTCCTCAAATGTTGCTGGCCGGTAGCGGCGATATATTGCTAAACTGCTCATGCTTTCTATAATATAATAGCGCTATGATACTTAAAAGTTCAGCCTTTAAACCAAACGGAAACATCCCTTCGAAATTCACTTGTGACGGAGAAAACGTAAGTCCGCTTTTGGAGATCAGGGAAGCGCCGCAAGGCACGAAAAGTTTCGTTTTAATAATGGACGATCCGGACGCTACTCGTGGAGTGACTTGGGATCATTGGCTGCTTTTCAATATTGACCCGAAAACCCAGTATATTTCGGAAGACAGCATTCCTTTCGGAGCGCTTCAGGGGAAGAATAGCTGGGGAAATAACCGATATGGAGGTCCTTGTCCCCCAAGGGGTTCAAGGCCGCACCATTACACTTTTAAATTTTATGCCCTCGATTCTGCGCTTGATTTGAAAGAGGGTGCTACAAAAGCAGAGCTTGAGAAAGCAATGGAGGGACACGTATTAGACCAAACGACACTCATCGGACTTTATGCCCGAAAATAGTGACGAAAAACAAACAGAATCTAAAGAACAAGGTGTTATGCTATGGCATAACATTGTTATGATGCGTCATAACACCAAAAATATTAAACAGAGAACATGAATCAAGAATCAAAGATTTGCCAGAACTGTCCCGATTTCTATCCGCGATCGTAAAACGATCAGGATCGAGAAATCGTGGATTCACGATTTTGTCGCTAAATCAAAGATTTAGACAAAATCGGAACAAAAACCCATGAACAAAGAATCGAGGAAGTGTCAAAACTGTCAGCAGGAGTTCTGGATCGAACCCGAAGACTTTGATTTTTACAAAAAAATAGACGTTCCGCCACCGACGTGGTGTCCGGATTGCAGAAGTATGCGGCGATTTTCATGGCGCGAAGACCGCACGCTTTATAAGAATATCTGCGCACTTTGTAAAAAATCTACCGTCAGCATTCACGTGCCAGGAAGCCCATTCACGGTGTACTGTCGAGAATGTTGGATGTCCGATAAATGGGATCCTATGACTTATGGAAGGAATTATGACTTCAGCCAACCGTTCTTTACCCAATATCGGAAACTTATGGAGGCTGTTCCGCGTCCCGCTCTTACGGGCACCAACCTCGTAAATAGTGAGTATTCCCATGCGTGCCAGAACGTAAAAAACTGCTATTACACATTTTGGGCATTTTCCACCGAAGATGCACAGTATGCGTGGGCACCGCTTTTGTCGCGCCAGACATTTGACTCCTACGTGACCGACAAATCTGAACGAACTTACGAGACATTACTTTCGGATCGACTGTATCGCGTCAAATTTTCTTACTTTGCCCATGACTGTTTCGATTCTTCATTCCTTTTTGATTGCGTCGGTTGTTCCTATTGCTTTGGATGCGTTAATATGCGTAAACAGAAGTATCGCCTGTTTAACGAGCAGCTCTCTAAAGAAGAGTATTTTGAGCGTATTAAATATTGGGACCTTGGTAGTTATTCGAAGCTTGAAGAGGCAAAAAAGAAGTTTAAAGAATTCCATCTCTCCATGCCGCGTCGATATGCTGATATCGTGAATAGTGCGAACGTGACGGGGGACGTGATTCGTGATAGCAAAAACTGCCATATGTGCTTTTCAGCACTGGAGGACGTGTACGACTGCAAATATGTTTATTTTGCCGGTTTAGACTCGAAAGACAGCTATGATATCAGTGTTGCGGGGGATCTTTCAGAACTTCTCTATGAAGTTTCTTACACCGTTCGCGCTCAACGTGTAAAATTTTCCTCGGGATCAGATAACTCAATCAACGTTGATTATTGTAATTGGGCGCGGGTATCTTCAAATCTTTTCGGGTGCATTGCTCTTAGAAATAAACAACATTGCATATTAAACAAGCAATATGAACGTTCAGAGTACGAAACGCTTGTCTCGAAGATTAAAAAACACATGGATGAGATGCCGTATGTCGATGCGAAAGGAATAACCTACAAATACGGCGAATTTTTCCCTCCGGAACTTTCCGCGTACGCATACAACGAATCCCTAGCGTTTGTATGGTACCCGAAAACCAAGTCTGAAGTGCTCGAAGACGGATTACAATGGCGCGATCCCTCGGAGCGTAAATACAGTATCACTCTTGAGCCGGAAAAATTTCCCGACCACGTTCGAGACGTAGATGATTCCATCCTCCAGGAAGTCATTGGTTGTCTGCATCGAGGAGCGTGTAATCATACGTGCGCGACAGCTTTTCGTCTCACGAAAGAAGAATTAACGTTTTATCGCGATATGCACATCGCACTACCACGTCTTTGCCCCACTTGCCGGCACGCGGAACGCATCCAATGGCGAAACGGTTTTCATTTGTATAAGAGAAAATGCATGTGTGACGGAACAAAAAGCCATGCATATGACAACTCGACTCAACACTTTCATGGCACCGCGGCGTGTCCAAACGAATTTGAAACAACCTATGCGCCCGATAAACCGGGGATTGTGTATTGCAATCAGTGTTATAAAACGGAATTCTTATGAAGATAGCAAATAACCTGAAACGATTCCGTTATTTTATTCGAATCATTTTTCAAATGGCGGCTTTTCGAATAAA
>JBBTUF010000018.1:21404-30705 GCA_038063855.1 Patescibacteria group bacterium | reverse complement strand
CGTCAAGAAAAATTTATTCGTGCGGGGCTTGCCAATGTCGAAGGTGCTCTTCGAGATGGAACACTGCTTGTTATAATCGTGCTCGTTGTTTTCTTAATGAATGTAAGAACGACAGCAATTACGCTTACTGCAATACCTTTGTCTATCCTCGCGACAGCGATAGTGTTTAATGCTTTTGGACTTTCTGTGAATGTTATGACATTGGGCGGTATTGCAGTTGCTGTTGGTGAACTTGTGGATGATGCAATCGTTGATGTGGAGAACATTTTTCGTCGGTTACGCTTATGGATGATAGGCGGCAAGAAAGAAAATCGAGAGAGCGTTGTGCTAGCGGCATCACAAGAAGTCAGAAATTCAATTGTGTATGCGACTGTTCTTGTCGCGGTTGTATTTTTTCCGATATTCCTTATGCCGGGTATAGAGGGGAGACTTATTATTGCCCTCGGCTCTGCGTATCTTGTCTCTCTCGTCGCTTCTATGGCGGTATCGCTTACGGTAACGCCGGTTCTATCTGCGTTATTACTTAACGATTCGTCATTAATTGGGCACGAGAAAGAAACGAGGGTTGTACAAAAAATTAAAGAACGTATAACACCCTGGATTTATTGGTGCATTGCCAATGTAAAAATAATTGGGAGTGTCACGATTGGTGCTCTCTTTCTTACGGTAGGAATGTATTATTTTGCTGGCAAAGAAGGCATCCCGCCATTTAATGAAGGATCTATGGTGACCATGGTATTTTTACCTCCTGGAACTGCGCTTTCCACAACAAACGAATATATGACAAGACTTGAGAATGCTGTGCTCAAAGTAGAAGGCGTTCGTCAGGTTAGTCACATAGCAGGTCGTGCTCCAGCGGATCCGCATGGAGGAAGTGCTAATTCTAGTGAGATGCAGATCGCTATAAAACCAGAGTATGAGAAAGAATATGATAGAATTTTTAGCGATATTCAAGCAGTATTGGATAGGTTTGGAAATGCAGATTTTAGTTTGGGTCAGCCAATAACACATAGAGTTGAAATGCTGCTTTCGGGCGTGCGCGCACCAATTGTTGTAAAAGTGTTTGGGGATGATCCTGCCAACATGGAGATTGCCGCAAAGCAGGTTGTTGCTGAATTAAAGAAGCAAAAAGGAATATCGAATGCTCGCATTCAGCAAAATACCGTCGTTCCAGAATTTCGCATTTATGTCGATCAAAATCGCTTGGCGGAATACGGGCTATCTCCGGGTCCGGTTGCAAGCGATATAGAGATGGGTCTCATGGGTGATAAATTAGGGCAGGTTCGTCTTGGTCCCGCGTCTGTCAATGTCGTGTCATATTTTGATGCGGAATCGAAAGGGTCTATGGAATCTCTTCGCGATTTAGCTCTTCCGTTTAAAGGAGCGGAATCATTGGGGAGTGTAGGAGATGTGCGAATCGAAGGAGGTCGTAATAGCTTGGATCATGAAGGTGGCAAGAGGGTTCTCGTGGTTTCGGCAAATTACCAAGGCTCTGATGTGGTCGGAGCCGTTGGTGGAGCGAAGGCGGTGATCGAATCACAAAAACTTCCCGTCGGCGTTACTCTTTCGTTTGAAGGAAATTATAAGAGTCAAAAAGAAAGCTCTCAAAGATTAGCCTTTGTATTCATTGTTGGAGTTGTAATGATCTTTGGCGTGTTGTATCACGCATTTAGATCAATACCGATAACCTTTTTGGTTATGACTAATATTCCGACAGTTTTTATTGGAGGCATGGTTGGCGTGTGGCTCACGGGCGGGTCGGTAAGTCTTGCGCATTTGGTTGGATTTATTTCGCTTGCGGGGATTGTTTCTAGAAATGGAATTATGCTTATCGGGCGAAGTTTATCTCTCGTCCAAAAAGAGGGGCTCCCGTTCACTTCTGAGACGATTGTAAAAGCGACGCTTGATAGGGTTGTGCCTGTTTTAATGACTTCTTTGGTGACGGCGTTGGCGCTCGTGCCACTTCTCACCTCTGGAGGCGAATCAGGAAAAGAGATGCTCCATCCGCTCGCTGTTGTTATATTTGGTGGGCTTATCTCTTCCACTATCATTTCACTTTTCTTAACACCAGCGTTGTTTTATCGATTTGGAAAAGAGGCAGCAATGCGATCGAGTAAAGTTGAGTCGACCGGGTTTTAAGAATCTAAAAAATATGGGAAATATTAAATTATCGCGCGAGCCTCCATTTTTAGTTTAGAGATGTCATTATTAGATTAATTAAAATAACAATGAAAAATATAGCATTAATTGTAGTAGTAGCTGTTATTGGTATTGCGGTAGGATATTTTATCGGCAGTTCAAACGGAATGAATGATAAAAAATTAGAAGATTCTATTGCGATGATGAAAGAACAATCGATGAGTATTCAAAAGATGGCAGAAATGATAAAATCAAGCGGCATGGTAATGCAAGGCATGGGGATGAAATATAAAGATGATACTGTCGTTGCACAAGGAAAGGATTTTGAGGCTTTTGGCGACAAATATAGTAAAGAAAATGCAAAGGCGATAGAAAAAGATGCTTCTATGAAGCAGATAATGAAATAAATGCAATAATTATTTTAACGCAAAACATAAAAGGTCGAGTTAGTAATAAAAGTTACGTATAGTATATGCTTTCATTAAAACAGTATGGGTGGAGGTGTGTTGTCGGGATGGAGGTTGTATATTTTGTATGCCTTGCTGGTGGAAATGTTTTGTTTCGAACTCAGCGAGGTGTTGAGCTCCATCATTCACTTTTTGAGACATTGCCCGGTTTTGTGTGGATAAGTACAGGAAGCGTTATTCTCGGTGCCGTGTACCTGTTTGCATTTTCCTGTATTTTTGCTTGGTACATCGTCTGGATGCATAATTCGAGCCTTATCACGCCACAAAAGTAATAAAAATACTTCCATTTGACGATAATACCCCTATGGGGTATTATCGTCGTATGAAGCCAGTTGTGAAGAAAGGGGTCATGCGTAGGCTCAAGATAGTTGAAGGGCAGGTTCGGGGTCTTCAGAAAATGATCGAAGCAGATAAATATTGTATTGATGTTTTGCATCAGACGCTTGCGGTCAAGCAGGCCTTGTCAGGCGTTGAGGATGTTATTTTAGAGAACCACCTTGCCACGCATGTAGTTGAGCAAATAAAATCGGGAAAAGAATCACAATCAACAAAAGAAATAATGGAGCTTTATAAGTTATCCAAGAAGAAATAGACGAATTAAGCAATATACATATGAGCGTAGATAAAATAATAATAACCATTTCAAGTGTTGCAGGCATAGCGTTTACCTATTGGTTTTTTCTTGCAAAAAAAGATACAGAGATTCAAGTTTTTGATTCGGTAGATATTATTGTCGATGGTGGGTACTCTCCTGAGACTATCTCAATTTCAAAAGGTAAAACTACCAAGCTAAATTTTATTCGCAAAGATCCCACAGCCTGTCTTGAAGAAGTGGTACTTGGGGATTTTAAGGTTCGTAAGTATCTACCCTTGAATCAAAAAATAACGATAGAGCTTACTCCGCAGCAGAGTGGTGAGTTTGTCTATTCCTGTGGAATGAATATGTATCACGGTAAAATAATTGTTAAATAATATCATGAGTCAGAATAAAAAAACATTTTCAATAAAAGGAATGCACTGCGCTTCATGTGTTGTAATAATTGAGCGTTCTCTAAAAAAGATTGAAGGCGTATCTCAGGCTACAGTAAATCTTGCAACTGAAAAAGCCACAGTGACGTTTGACTCTGGAAAGGTTACTGATGAACATTTAAGCTCGGCCGTTTCAAATGCTGGGTACCGAGCTCTTGTAATTGACGAAATAAAAACAGAAAGCGATGAGCAGAGGGAAAAACAGCAAGAGCTTCGTAGTCTTCGATTTAAAGTTATCGTCAGTCTTTTTTTAGGGGGTCTTATTTTGTGGGGCGGTTTTCCTGGGCTCATGAAAACGGCACCGATGATATTACAAAATTTTTGGATACAATTAATACTCGCTACTCCTGTTCAATTTTGGGCGGGATTTGGTTTTTACCGCGCTACAATTTCAGCGCTTAAACATAGAACAGCAAACATGGATACATTGGTTGCAATTGGCACAACGGTTGCCTACGGGTATTCTGCGTTTGTAACTTTGTTGCCAGAGTTGGTGACAAAAATCGGCATTGAGCCAATGCCGTATTTTGATACTGCTGCGATCATAATTGGGCTTATTTTGCTCGGGCGATATTTTGAAGCAAAAGCTAAGGCGGGCACATCGGAAGCCATTAAAAAACTTATCGGACTTCAGGCAAAAACTGCTCGAGTATTGCGCGACGATAAAGAAATAGATTTACCAATTAGTGAAGTAATTATTGGCGACATTATCCGGGTTCGTCCAGGTGAGAAAATTCCTGTTGACGGTATCATCGCGAATGGAGAATCGTCGATTGATGAGTCCATGATTACTGGAGAGAGTATGCCAGTTGATAAAACCAAAGGTGACGTTGTGGTTGGCGCCACCATGAATAAAACCGGTACCTTTACCTTTAAGGCTACGAAAGTTGGGTCTGATACCATGTTAGCCCAGATTATTAAATTGGTGCAGGAAGCACAAGGAAGTAAAGCGCCTATACAGCGACTCGCCGATTTGGTATCTTCTTATTTTGTACCCGTGGTACTAATGCTTGCGTTCCTTACATTTGCCGTTTGGTACGATTTCGGACCGGCTCCTACACTTCTATTCGCGCTACTTAACACGGTTGCTGTTCTTATTATCGCCTGTCCCTGTGCAATGGGACTCGCAACTCCAACTGCCATTATGGTAGGCACGGGCAAGGGAGCAGAGCACGGGATTCTTATTAAGGATGCTGAGAGTTTAGAAACCGCGCATAAAATTAATACGATCATTTTTGATAAAACCGGGACACTCACCAAAGGAGAGCCCGAGGTTACCGATATTATCCCAATTGGCTCAATGAGTGAAGATGAATTATTAAAGCTGGCGGGGTCAATAGAGAAAGGCTCAGAACACTCACTTGCTGAAGCAATCGTTAGATATGCAGATGAGAAAAAGCTTGCCCTGAGCAAAGTCGAAGGGTTCCAAGCGATTCCTGGGCACGGTGTCGAAGGAGTTATTGACGGCAAAAGAATTATCTTCGGTAATAGACGATTAATGGATAAAGAAGCAATTGATATAAGCGCCACAATGAATAAGATTAGTGAAATGGAAAATAGTGGTAAAACCGTCATGATGATTGGTGTTGAAAATAAACTCGTCGGCCTCATCGCGGTTGCGGACATTATTAAAGAAAGCGCGAGAGATGGACTTTTGGCTTTGCAAAAGCTTGGCATAGAGGTCGCTATGATTACTGGGGACAACCAAAGAACAGCCAACGCTATTGGGCACAATTTAGGTATCACGAGAATTCTTGCAGAGGTGTTACCCGATCAAAAAGAAGCAGAAGTGCGTAAAATTCAGGCAGAAGGCAAGGTGGTTGCCATGGTTGGGGATGGCATCAATGATGCTCCGGCGCTTGCGGCCGCTGATGTAGGTATTGCGATGGGAAGTGGAACCGATGTCGCCATTGAAGCCGCAGATATAACACTTATTAATAAAGATTTGAAATCGGTTGCCGCGGCGATTGTATTATCAAAAAAAACAATGAGGACGATACGTCTTAATCTGTTTTGGGCATTTGGTTATAATGTCGTTTTGATTCCTGTGGCAATGGGCGCGCTCTATCCATTCTTTCACATTTTATTGAATCCAATATTTGCTTCTGTGGCTATGGCGACAAGTTCTATTTCGGTTGTATCAAATTCACTCTTGCTTAAAAGAAAAAAAATTGTCTAAACATATGAAAACATACACATTCCATGTCATTGGTATGCACTGCTCTTCCTGCCCGATATTAATTGAAAGCGAGCTCGGAGATTTACCGGAAATATCAAAGATAAAAGCATCATTGAAAAATCATAGTGTCGAGGTCACGGGGGATTTTGGAGATAAAACTCTCGAGCATATTGCGCGAGACTTAAGTGAAGTTCTAAAACCTCATGGATATTCGCTTTCTCTTGAGAAACAAAAACACCAGGTAACGTGGTCTGATTTTTCGTTGGCTATACCATTCGCAGGTGCATTTATTGCGGTATTCATAATCTTACAAAAGCTCGGAATTATAAACCTTGTTACAGCCTCGCGCGTTACATATGGGACGGTGTTCGTGATTGGGCTTATTGCGTCTGTCTCGACCTGTATGGCAGTTGTAGGTGGGCTTGTTCTTTCTATGTCGGCAAATTTTGCAAAAGAGGGAGACAAAGTTCGCCCACAGATACTATTTCATGTGGGGCGCTTAATATCGTTCCTCGTGCTCGGTGGGGTTATCGGAATGCTTGGCTCAGCGTTCGAGCTTGGTGGTACCGGTACATTTGTTTTGAGTTTCGTTGTAGGAATTATACTGCTTATTTTGGGCATTAATTTACTGGATATTTTCCCGGGAATGAAAAAGTTACAGCCTGCATTGCCAAGTTTTATTGGGAAACATGTTCGAGGACTTAAAGACATAAATCATACGCTCACGCCATTTTTAGTTGGGGTCGCGACATTTTTTCTTCCGTGTGGATTTACACAATCAATGCAGATTTATTCATTAAGTACTGGAAGTTTTTGGACTGGTGCTATGACCATGTTTGCGTTTGCCGTAGGTACGCTTCCTGTTTTGTCACTTCTTAGTTTTAGTTCTCTTGGAATTCATAAAAAAGCTCAATCGGGCATATTCTTTAAAACTGCAGGTCTCGTTGTTATCTTCTTTGGGATCTTTAACCTTATAAATAGTTTGGTCGCGGCAGGTATTATCGCGCCATTGTTTAATTTCTAATTCAATTATATGAAATCAAATGCTACCGCTATTATTTTGGCAGGGGTTCTCATTGGAGGTGCGATTTTGCTTGTGGGTGGCTCTTCTAATCCTGGACAGCAACAAGGATCAACACAAAACAATATAGCAGTTACTGATGGCACACAAGTAATTACGATTAAGGCAAAAGGCGGTTATGCTCCGCGTGAGACAACCGCAAAAGCCGATATCCCGACAACGCTTCGAATTGAGACCAATGGAACATTTGATTGTTCGTCAGCGCTTACAATTCCAGCTCTTAGGTATCGCGCGAATTTACCGCCCTCTGGTACAACGGAAATTAAAATCCCGCCTCAAAATGTAGGGGCCACTATCAAAGGAATCTGCGCGATGGGAATGTACAATTTTGCTATAACCTTTGAGAAATAATTATTTCGTGATATACTGAAAAGCGTATTATTCATAAATATTTATAACCATGGATCAAAATCCCGAAGAAGCATTAATCACGGCAGTACAGGAACAGCCTGTAGAAAATATAAAAAAATCAAAAATAATCAGCAAAAAAAATGCAATTATTTTAGCGTTGGTGCTCATTGTTGGGGCGGCAGCGTACACATATAAGGGCTTATTTATCGCGGCAACGGTAAATGGGTCACCGATCAGCAGGCTTGCACTTATCGCACAACTCGAAAGTGAGGCTGGCAAAGCGGCATTGAACGCTATTATTACTCAAAAACTAATTGATGATGAGGCTCAAAAAAAATCAATTACGGTGAGTGACGCGGCGATAAACGATGAAATAAAAAAAATAGAGGCTCAGCTCCAAACACAAGGCCAGACGCTTGCGAGTGCTCTTGCGGCACAAAATCTTACCGATAAAGAGTTGAGGAGTCAGCTTACGACTCGAAAAAAGTTAGAAGCTCTTCTTGCTGACAAAACTCAAGTTACCGACGAGGAAATAAAGAAATTTATTGTAGATAATAAGGTGGTTGTTCCAAAAGGACAGGAGGCAGATTACGCAAATCAAATCAAAACAAAATTACAGCAAGATAAATTTAGTAGCGCGGCTGATGCGTTTATCAGCAATTTGAAGGCACAAGCCAAGATAAATTACTTTGTAAACTACTAAAAATACTGTATCCTAGTGAAATGCCCCGAGAAGAGGTTATTTTACGCTTCGAAGAAGTGTCGTTTGATTACGGCCACAATCACCCAATTTTACATGAGGTGAGTTTTCCGGTGCGCGAAGGAGCAAAAATTGCCTTAATGGGTCAGAATGGTGCAGGCAAAAGCACCCTGTTTCAACTTATTGCAGATGAGCTCAAGCCAGAATCAGGAAAAATTCATGTGGGGCAAGGTTTAACAATGGCAGTATCGCGTCAAGTTATTCCGCGCGATCAGATGGATTTTACAGTGCGTGAATTTTTTGAGAGTTGTTTTAAAGAAAAAATATATGCCATCGATCCTCGTATTGATGCTGTGCTTGAAGTAGTACACCTAAAAGCTCCGTACGATAAAATTATCAAAACATTTTCGGGTGGTCAGCAAGCTCGACTCTTGCTTGCATCAGCGTTGATTCAAAACCCCGATTTGTTGTTACTTGATGAGCCTACCAATAATCTTGATAAAGCAGGCATTGCGCACTTAACACAATTTCTTGTCGAGTATAAAAAAACATGTATTGTCATCTCGCACGATGCCGAGTTTTTGAATGCTTTTACGAGTGGAGTTCTATATCTCGATATTTTTACCCGTAAAGTCGAGCAGTATGTTGGCAATTATTTTGACGTAGTTAAAGACATTACCGCGCGTATTGAACGCGAAAATAAAAAAAATGCCCAACTTGCAAAAGAAATTCAAGAAAATAAAGATAAGGCAAACTTTTTTGCGCAAAAAGGTGGCAAGATGCGTAATGTCGCGAAAAAAATGCGCGAAAAAACTGAAGAGCTTGAAAGCGAGATGATGGATGTCCGCCGAGAAGATAAAACAATTAAAGCGTTTGTCATCCCCTCACAATTCGATACGGTGGGTGATATTTTACATATCTCATCGTACCTAACAATAAAAAATCATAAACCGGTTACACATAAGGCTGACATTAAACTCAAGAAAAATCATCATTTGTTGATTCGGGGGCCAAACGGCATTGGGAAGACGACTCTATTGGAATCATTGGCGTCAGGTACGGCAAAAGGTTTAAAAATTTCACCGAGGGTTCGTGTTGGATATTATCGTCAAGATTTTTCTACACTTAATTTTGAAGATACGGTGTACGAATCACTCATGGAGGTGATGGATAAAAAAGTAGAAGAAACATTACGCGCGGTTGCCGCAGGCTTTTTAATCACGCCAGAGTTAATAAAAAATCGCATTGGTCGTCTTTCGGAAGGGCAAAAGGGGCTTGTTGCATTTGCCCGCCTCGTGCTCCAAAAGCCAGGATTATTGATTTCATCGAGATTTTTATTTGTTGGAGAAAATATA
>JBBTUF010000018.1:11968-21394 GCA_038063855.1 Patescibacteria group bacterium | reverse complement strand
TAAATTTCCGTCATTTGCCAATTATTGCAGCAGCCCTCAATAAGTATGATGGGGCAATGATTTTAGTGAGCCACGCGCCTGAATTCGTAGCAAATATTCGAATTGACGAGGTACTTGATTTAGAAAAGTAAACCTGCTATAATATGAGCAGGGTAAATTACCGAGACAAAGTCGAGTAGTCGGTACAAATAATTATAAAAACAATCGTAATGACTGGAACAATCAAGACTCTTACGGACAGGGGATTTGGATTCATTTCTCGCGAAGGCGAGGCAAAGGATCTTTTTTTCCACTCCAAAGAATTGAGTGGCGTGACATTTGACGAGCTTAAAGTTGGCGACAAGGTCAGCTTTGAAGTAGTCGATGGGGACAAAGGTCCTGCTGCCACCAATGTATCACGCGCATAATTGCCGTTGAGAAAAAACCGCCCTGAGCTTGTCGAAGGGCGGTTTTTTTAATTCCATTTTTCTTATTACATTGGTATACTGTGCGGATGAAACAGGAGATGGCGCTCAAAATTTTGCAAACAGGTGCAAATGTTTTTTTAACGGGGGAACCGGGTTCTGGTAAAACGCATACGGTTAATCAGTATGTGGCATGGCTTCGCGCTCACGGTATTGAGCCTGCCATAACCGCGTCCACGGGTATTGCCGCCGCTCACATTGGTGGCATGACGATTCATTCATGGAGTGGTATTGGTATACATACTCTTCTTTCAGAATATGATCTTGATGCGATTGTATCAAATGAGCGAGTTTCAAAACGATTGAGTCGCGCTCGAATATTAATTATTGACGAAGTCTCAATGCTGTCAGCCGGTACATTCGATATGGTTGATACCGTATGCCGTGAAGTGCGCCAAAGGCCGGAACCTTTTGGTGGGGTTCAAGTTGTTTTAGTTGGGGACTTTTTTCAGTTGCCACCAGTATCGAATCGAAAAAGTGAAAAAGAGGTAGCTCAATTTGCATTTAATTCGCACACATGGCAAACACTTAAACCAATACCATGTTATCTTTCCGAACAATTTCGACAGGAAGATGAAATATTTTTACAGTTTCTTTCAGCCGTGCGAGAAGGATCGGTTGATGAAAGCGCTTATGAGTTGCTTACGTCACGTAAGGCGGAGGCGTCGGATGAATTGGGTGACATCTCGCGCTTGTATGCGCATAATGTCGATGTTGATCGAGTGAACGATGGCCGGCTTGCCGAACTCGCAGGCAGAGCACAACAATATATGATGATTTCGCGTGGTTCAGATGCATTAGTCTCTGCGCTCAAGCGAGGGTGTCTCTCGCCAGAAATTCTTTCACTTAAGGTTGGGGCACGCGTTATATTTACAAAAAATAACCCCAACGGAAGTTTTGTAAATGGCACGCAGGGTGTTGTAGAAAAATTCGGAGGTAATGGCATGCCGATTATTTTAACGCTATCAGGCAGGCGTATTGCTGTAGAAACCATGGAATGGGCTATCAACGATGGCATGCGAGTGTTGGCGCGTATATCACAAGTGCCGTTGCGTCTTGCGTGGGCAATTACTATTCATAAATCCCAGGGGATGACGCTTGATGCTGCAGTCATCGATCTTTCTCAAGTGTTTGAGTATGGGCAAGGGTATGTTGCGCTTTCGCGGGTACGGTCGCTCGCAGGGCTTCATGTGTTGGGATGGAATGAACGTGCGCTTGAAGTTCACCCGGAGACGAGCGCGCAAGATCAAAATTTTAAATTAAGTTCTTCTGCTGCTGAAAAAAAATTTGGTGCTCTGCCAGATGCAGAGCACGTAAAACTTGCGCATAATTTTATTATTGCATGCGGCGGCAAGCCAGAAGGCGCTATTTCTGTCGATACAAAAAAAGATCATTCCAAGGGCGCAACGCTTGAAGAAACGCTTAAACTCCTAAATGAAGGTAAGTCAATTCACCAAATTGCGAAAGTGCGCGCTCTTGCTGTAACCACGATATCTTCTCATGTGGTCGATCTGTATTCCGCAGAACGGATTGATCGCGCTACACTCTCGGCGCTTATTTCGCCGGCACTACGACGGGCATTGCCAAAAATTTATTCTGCATTTGCATCTGTAGGCACAGAACGCCTCAAACCAGTTTTCGATAAATTGCGCGGAGTGTATTCGTATGACGATCTGCGTCTTGCTCGTATACTTTTTGAAGCTTCTAATAAGGGATAGGCTCTATTGCAGAGAACCTATTTTAAAGGTAGAAAGAGTTTGTTCTGGTTTCGATTTCCCTCCATGTTTTTGATCAAAGAGATTTGAGCCATCTTTGCCACAAATTTGCAAAATATTTTCAGGGCCTCCTGGATGTTCATCTATCCACGTAGTAAGATCATATACCGATCCATGAATTGTAGTATAACAACTTTCTTTTGAATTATGTTTTGCAATATCTTCAAGAGTGAATGTTTTAGGGGCGTCTGTTACCGGTGGTTGCGTTAAATTTACATTGGTTGTTGCTGGTGCGGAAGGTAATATCGTATTTGGGGTGGGCTTACTACCAAATATCCAGAGCCCGCCAATAATTATAAGAATCGCTCCTGCACCAAGAATAACGTTTTTTTGATTCATAGTTTTTTAGTTAGAGTTAGTTTGGGTTAGTTGGTAATGTTGGTCTAATTTGTATTGATTCTGCGCTTACACTACCATCAGAGTTTGCCTTGCCAGTAACAACCAATTGAGCTCCAACAGAGATATCTGCAGAGGATCCAGTAGTACTTTTCATGACAGGCGTTGTGGTTGTCATAAAAATAATTTTTGATCCGCCATCGCGAAGTTTTATTGTAACGCTTTTGTCGTCTTTGGAAATAACTTCGCCCGTCGTGAGACCTCCACCCATATTTTGCCCACCACGAATAATTCCTGCTCCACCGCCAGCGAATTGTTGACCTCGCGCTTGGCGAGAGGCTGCAGCGTTTGCTAGTGCTTTATTTGAGCCATATTGCATACCTCCGTAAAATGATATACCTCCAACTAGTACTATTACGACTGCGATTATAATTATATTTTTTGTGTTTTTCATATATTTTTTATTTATGTGTAATTAATTAGTTGATAATGTTATTAATGACCTTTTTATTATTCAAATCTTAGCGCATCGATTGGATTGAGTCGGGAGGCTCGTTTGGCCGGGTAATACCCAAAAACTATTCCGATAATCGCCGATACGCCAAAGGCAAGAAAAATTGAATACAGTGAGACGCTTGTCTGGAGAATGCCGAAATAGGTTATTGCGAAGGATATGCTCCAGCCAAGGATGACGCCAATAACTCCACCGATAAATGTTAACATGACAGCCTCGGAAAGAAATTGAAGATTAATATCGCGACGTTTTGCGCCAATTGCTTTTCGAAGGCCAATTTCACGCGTGCGCTCTGTTACGGTCGTCAACATCATGTTCATAATGCCTATACCACCAACTACCAGTGAAATTCCGGCAACTGCGGCGAGCAGTATAGTAAATGTCTCTGTAACGCTTGATGCGGTTGCGACAATATCTGCTTGGTTGAACGTACTAAAGTCTGCGAGTTGTGGGTCGGAAATATGATGGCGCTCTAAAAGCAAGTCAGTAATCGATTGTTGGACTACTGACATAGAGTTTTCGTCTTGTGCTTGTATGCTGATGGTTGTTACATAGGTATCGCCTGCGAGGAATCGTTGAGCGCTCGTCAAAGGTACAAAAATCATATCGTCTTGGCTTCCAAATCCGGATCCACCTTTTACTTTCGTCACCCCAATAACTTTAAATTCGATGTTTTTTATACGGATTGTCTGACCAATTGAATCAGCGCCTTCTCCGAATAGGTCATCGCGCGCTGTAGGACCTAGCACTGCAACTTTTGAAAGACTGCGAATATTTTGATCTGTTATAAATGAACCTTGGTCTATTGAGATATTGCGGACGTCTGGATAGACCGAGGTGCTGCCAATGACCGATGTGTTCGTATTTTTCCCTTTGCTTGTTACTTGATAACGGCCAGAAATTTCTGGAGCAACTTTTGCGGCAAGAGATATTTGGCTTGCGATTGCGTCAGCATCAGCTTGCGTTAAGGTGCGGGCGGTACCTCGGCCAGCGCTTACTTGAAATCCTTGCCCGCGCTGAGCCCCAGGGCTTACCTGGATAAGATTTGATCCAATCGATTGGATGCTTGCTTGGATTGATCCTTGTGCGCCTTGCCCGATCGAGACCATGGCGATTACAGAGCTAATGCCAATAACAATGCCAAGCACCGTGAGGGCAGAGCGTGCCTTGTTTGCAGATAACGATCGAAATGTTTCTTCTATAATATCAACGGTTGTCATGAATGTGTGTTTATTTTGTTCTGATGAATTTTTTTGTCACTGATAATGGAGCCATCTTTCAAGTGAATAATACGCTTTGCAAAATTTGCGATGTCGAGCTCGTGTGTGATGAGAATAATGGTGTGCCCGTGATCTTGGTTAAAGCGTTGGAATGTACCCATGACAAACTCACCTGTTTTTGTATCGAGATTTCCTGTTGGTTCGTCAGCAAGTATGAGCGACGGATTGTTTACGAGCGCTCGAGCAATGGCGACGCGTTGAATTTGACCTCCCGAGAGCTGATTTGACATATGGTGAAAATGATCTCTATCAAGACCTGCCGCAAGGAGTGCTTTTTCAGCACGCTGTTCGCGTTCTTCTTTAGAAATACTGGCGTACACGAGTGGTAGCATTGTATTACGCAATACGGTGGATCGGGGCAGTAGGTTGAATGACTGAAAGACAAAGCCTATTTTATCTTTTCTAATGTCTGCAAGCTCATCGTCGCTTAACTTTGATATATCTTTATTGTCAATAAAATAGGTTCCACTTGTTGGTGTATCGAGTGCTCCTAAAATATGCATGAGTGTTGATTTGCCCGAGCCGGAAGGCCCCATAATAGCGACAAATTCGCCATCTTCAATGGTAAAACTCACATCGTGCAATGCATGAAAATTGATAGTACCCGTACGATATGTTTTCGTAATATGTTTAACTTCGATCATGGTTAGCGGGTAGGTCTGTTGCCGCCCGTGTTTCCCAATAAGCTCGGCGCCTGAGTTGTGGTTTGAGTTGTAACACCAGAAATAATCCGAGTGACAACTTGATCGTTTTCTTTAAGACCTAAGATGACCTCTGTTAATATATCGTCTGATATACCAACTTCAATCAATTGCTGTCGCGGTGGTATTTGGGAAATTGTTCCTTGGTTGCCCTGTGTTTGTATAATAGGAGTATCAAACATTTCGACAGTGTATTGGTTATTTTGCGACTTGATAGCGCTATTGGGTACGGTGAGTACGTCTTGTTTTGAGTCCGTAATAATTGCAGCGCTCGTACTCATTCCAGATTTAATGCGTTCATCTTGGGTATCAAAACTTATTTTTACAGAATAGGTGACGACACCTTGTGAGACAGTTCCGATTGTATCAATTTCTGCTACTTTACCAGAGATACTTAAGCCTTCGACGGCATCAAATGTAAGAGTTACTTTTTGCCCAACTTTTATTTTTGCGACATCTACTTCATTGAGAGAAACTTCTGCAATTTTTTGTTGTGTCATAAATGTGCCAAGTGATGTGCCCGATGATACGGAGTCAGCAACCTTTACGGTAATTTTTGCTATGGTGCCGTCAAATGGTGCGCGAATATAATAATCGGAAAGTTTTTCTTTTGCGTCAAGAAGCGCATTCTCGCGCTGTGTAACTGCAAGTTGTGATGATTGTATATCAAGCGCATCCGCTCCAGCTTTCAATTTTGCAAATGATTCAGTTTTTTCGGAGATAGAACGATCAGCGTTTACAATTGCATTCTTGCTATTTTGAAGTGTATCTTTTGCATTGGAAAGGTTTGTAAGAGCAGTATTTGTTTGCCCAGTGTATGCATTAAGGCTCGCCAAATGAGTATTTGCTACGGAAGATGGGGTAAGGTTTCGCTCGGAGAGTTTATCTTTATAAAATTGAATTAAATTGTTAGCACTCTTCACGGCTTCAGCAATGCTTTTTGTTGTATCGTATGTTTCGCTTATTATTGATTCTATTGCTGCGATGTTTGATGATCTGTTTGTTGATTTGTAGTTTGAAAATGTTTTATCGTAATTAGCGCGCGCAGAAACATATTTAGTGCGAGTATCTGTTTTGAAGTCATTTGCTTTTGGATCATAATTTTCGACTGCATTGGCGTAATAGTCAATGTTTGCTTGTCCATTACCGAGGCCAAATGTGGTTGTAAAAAGCATATCTTGAAGGCCAGTCATAATAGTTGGTAAATTAAGGAAACTGTTTGCCACAGTGTTAAATCCATCTTCGTATGCTTTTGTGAGATCGTTTTGGGCATTTATTTTTGATTCTTTTGCTTGCGCAAGTGAGTTCTCAGATTGAATAAGCGAAAGTTTGTCGGCTGGTTGTTGGAGTTTTTCTAAAGAAATTTTTGCGCTCTGGAGATTTGCTTCTGCATCACGCACAGTTTTTTGGGCGTCTTGTGAGTTGATTTGAGCGATGAGTGCGCCTGCCTTTACTTTTTGCCCGCTGGTAACGCCAACATATACAATGTCGCCAGAAGCTTTGGGTTTAAGGTCGATCTGATTTGATGCCGAGACTTGACCGCTTCCAGTTACCGATACAATGATTGTACCCTTTGATACGGTGCTCGTAATATAGCGAGTCTCGCCACTGGTATCAGTGAGTTTGCCATATCCCCAATAACTTATACTTGCGATTGCGATGAGAGCAATTGCAATCGCAAGTTTGTGTTTAACTATAAATATTTTAATCTTTTTCATAATTTATTGTGAGGCTGGTTTATTTTGTATAAATTCAGGAGGAGGGGGCATTATGCGAATAAGTTTCGCTTCAACTTGTGACTGATTGTTTGGCGTGCCAATCACAACAATAAAATCATCAACTTTTAAGTCAGAGGGTTTAATATCTTCGTTGAAGCGACGGATTTTGGGATCATCTTTAATAAGGATTACTTTTTCGATGTTATCTTTGCCTGTGATGATAAGTGTCGGGAGATCAATTTTGATAATTTTGCCGACCGCTCCGTGTGCGTCAGAAAAATTTTCACGTCCGAAACCGCGCGGCATACGGTCATCGGAATCACCAAATGTCCGATAATAATTATCGCCCCAGCGATATGAAAATGCAGCTTTGTGGTAGCCAACACGTATACCTGTTTGAAAAACAATAAGAATGGCGATAAGAATGCCAACGCCGTATAGAATTTTTTTAAAAATATTTGATTGAATAAAATCTTTGAAGTTCATAATATTTTATTGCTAATTTTAATGATCCAAAAAGTACAAAGATGCCCGACAACATCAGTGTAATTCCAGCAAGAGGGAGTGATTCAGCAAGAGTCAAGATATATTCGTGCCAGTGTGCAAAAAGAGTGCCACCATCGGACAGGACGAGTGAAAGATATTGATAAAATCCCGATTGAGTAAATTCTTGTAGGGTGTATTGCAGTGCCGGTATGAGAGCCGCTAATGAACCCACAATAGTCATACTCAAAAAACCAAGACGAATGCGTGCCGCACGAAGCCGAGCGCGTGCAATTCGCGCGAGTATTCTATGATAAAGCCCCTCGGGCGGTTCAATTTCTAGAGATTCCCACATACATAAGTATACGAGTGAGATCTTAGGAGTGGTGCATTTTAGCAAGAATACTAAAACTCATTGATAAATAAGGGCTTTCAGCTATTGACTTTTATATAAATTTATGATATAATGCTCTTTAGAGAAATGGTCGAGATAATTTCGTCTCGATTTGTACATCATAATAGAGAGGAAAAAGCAGTCATGGCAGAAAAAGGTCTTTATACTCCCACAGCCGGCAAGATTTTATTGTTGGCGGTGGCCGTGATTATCGGTTTGAGAATCTCGGACACCATAGTCGATCGATCATTCGAGGCGAGAATCAATGTAGTCAAGGAAGTGCTCGTTGAGAAGGACAAGAGCCATCAAGATTTGACTCGTCTGTGCGATGGTCATCTGACGGCTATACAGATCTCGCCTGAAGGATCTGCCAAGCAAATTTACGAATTCGTTCGATGTTCGCTCGTCGTCGACGAAAGCGTGCCGGAGAGTCCAGTGAAGATGCTTTCGGTATCACTGTTTGGAGAGGATGCTCAAAGCGCGGCATTTTCAATTTCCAAGACCTATGTTCTTCCTTCAAGCTGGTAAGGCTCTTAAGGCTAGGCAAGCGTCTGAGCCGTGCGACATCATGTTGCACGGCTCTTTTCTTTTTTATAAATCTTTTTTTAGCATTTCTTTCAATTGTATAAGTGCGCGGCGGTGTTGGCTTTTTACGGTATGTAAGGGTTTGCCGAGCACCTCGCCGATTTCTTCAAATGTAAGGTCATTGTTATAGCGAAGCTGAAGCACTTCTTTATAAATTGGCGCGAGGTGAGTGAATAATTTTTCCACAAGTTTTTTGTTTTCGGTTTTTGCAAGAATTTCGTCAGGTAAAGGGTCGGGGTCAGTGAGTGATTCGATAAAAAAATTTTCGTCGTTTTCTCCGCCCAAGGCGGACCCGCTTTGAGCGGGAAAATCAGAAAATACAAAATCCTTCTTTTTACGAAGTAAGTCCATTGCGGTATTATGTACGATACTAAAAAGCCATGGTTTAAAATTTTTATCTCGTTTGTATTGTTTGAGTTTGCGCCATGCTTTCAAAAATGATTCTTGAGCTATGTCTTCTGCGTCGTGCGTATCGCTCGAAAGCCGGTAGGCAAAATTAAAAACTGGTTTGAGGTATCGCTGGATTAAAAGGGCGAAGGCCTCCTCGTTGCCAGTATCGTAGTTTGCAATAAGTTGTTCATCGGTTACATCATTTTTCATTATATAACGTTTTCATTGTCTGAATGTCATCCGTTAGGCGTGTAATCCGCGGACCAATAGTAGTAATAAGATAGTGCGCGAGATCGAGCATTGCGGTTAGTTCAAGCCGTTTTGCAATTGTATGGGGGGTGTATACAAAAAGCTCACTCTCAATAAATTCAAAGTCAAACCCTCGTGCCGTATCAATAAGTTTTGCAAGCACATCCGGTGTGAATATTTCAAATGTTTCAATGCCAAAATCTTCGGGAACGTAGGTATTAAATTGGGTACGAAAATTACTTTCAAGGAGGAGTTCTTTTTGGTTACTTCGTTTGCGTCCCGATGTGGTAAAGTTTTGGCGTGATTCCATAAGAATATCGGGTGCGGTGCCTTGCAAGGTAATTTTGGCGACTGTATACGAGTGGGTTGTTTTTTGCTTTCCTTGGCCTGTTGTGTACTGATAATAAAATAGTGCAATCGGATAATCATGATATGAACCCGTTATTGTGTGTTTGATTGTTTTATCATCTCCAGTATCAAATAACGCGGCGGTCATATCTGATACATCGCTTGCGCCAATATATTCAAAATTATTTG
>JBBTUF010000018.1:0-11958 GCA_038063855.1 Patescibacteria group bacterium | reverse complement strand
CCTCTTCAATTTTTCCACGCGCAATACCTAAACCGATTAAAATCCACAGTATAGGAATTGCAATGAGACCTTCAATATTAATCCCACCAAAATAAAACATTCCGACAATTGAACCCACAAAAAGCAAAACTGCGGGCCACCAGAATTTGCGCCCCCAGTTTTGATTTATATATTTCCAAGTGCTTTGATCTATATCGTCAACGAGACCAATGGCATTTGATTTGTCTTCTTGCATTTATTTACACCCGAGTGCAACTTTACATTGAGTACGTGTTTCTGCATCAGGAGCTTGATCACACGCGGCACATTGCGCTTGTTTTACGGCACTATAATCTGGGTTTTGTTGGGTGCCTGTTGTTGTTTTTGGTATATCTTGTAATCCTTGCATCATGGCGCCAAGATCTTTAAATTCTACACCAGCGGGGAGGTTAAAAGCGTTGGCGTCACTTGTACCTGAGGTGCACGCATAGTCGAGTTCTTTATTAATATCAACCGCTTGGTTTTTTTGATTTTCAGGCTTTTCTAAATCCGTTAATGCCATTTTTATCCCAAATGGCATTTCATCGCCCCAAATGTAATTCACATAGTCTATCATCAACATGTGGCTTTGCATGGTTTTGCCGGAAGCAGTGGTTGTAAAATCGCCACGCATTTTTCCATTTGCAATTTGCATAGTGCCTGACGAATTTCCTCCCGCATCGCCGCCGGTGTTGTTGAACGTGCACGTTTGCGCCTTGCCTAAAGCCAAAAGACTTTTTAATGTCATCTTTTGACTCGTCGATTTGATGTCCGGGGTCGGGTCATCATATCCGATGTTATTACGCATCATCAAAAATCCAATAATTGCGCCGATGATGACAACGACGCCTACAATTATGATAAGTGTTTTGTTGTTCATTCTTGTATTATACGTAATAATCCAGTACTTGTACAAATTTGTACTTGCAGAAATGCAGAGAGTTGAGTAATAATATTGGTATATGGCAAACGAACAGAAAATCGCAAAAATCATGGTCGATAGAAATTTGTGCATTGGGGCGGCAAGTTGCGTGGTTACTGCAGGAACTATTTTTGAGCTCGATGGCGAAAATAAAGCAGTTATCAAGCTTAAAGACGGTACCAAAAATTCAGGATCTACCGAAAAAGGCGGTCTTGAAGACGCGGCAGTGGGCGATGATGTGCTTTTGCTCGCGGCGCAGTCATGTCCCACAAAAGCAATTTTTCTATACGACAGCGAAAGCAAGCAGATTTACCCATGAAGTCCGTCGAGCACCTGATCATAGGGGGTGGCGTAGCGGGAACAACGTGCGCAGAGACCATCCGCCAGCTTGACACGGCGTGTTCTGTCGCGATTGTTTCGGATGAACCGTATCGGCTCTATTCGCGCATTATGCTCTCGAAGCCGAATTTTTTTCTTGAAAAAATCCCATTTGACCAGGTGTGGCTTAAGACAGAAGCGTGGTACAAAGAAAAAAACATTGAACTTATTGCAGGGAAAATTGCAACAAAACTCGATGCTACCAAAAAAGAGGTAACGCTGAGCGATGGTACGATTATTGGGTATAAAAAATTGTTACTCGCAATTGGCGGGGTTGTGCGTGAGTGGAATGTGCCGGTACCTAAAAGTGGCGTTCATTATCTTCGTACGCTGGATCATGCAAAAGGGGTTATTGAAAATGTTAAAACTGCAAAACAGGCGATATCGGTTGGCGGCGGGTTCATTAGTTTTGAAATGTGCGAAATGATGCGTATGGCGGGGTTGGATGTCACACTTATGCTTCGTGAATCACATTATTGGGAACCGTTACTTGATGAAGCTTCCGGGCGCATTATTGAGCGAGCACTTGAAAAAGGTGGTGTGCATATCTTGCGAAATGCTGAAGTCGCACAGGTACTTGGTGCAGATGCGGTCGAGGGTGTTGTTCTTAAAGATGGAACACACCTTCCATGCCAGATGATTATTGCAGGCATTGGTCTTGTTTGCCCCACAGGCTGGCTTAAAGATGCTGGCGTTGCCGTAGGACGTGGAATTCTTGCTAATGAGTATCTAGAGACAAATATTCCTGATGTGTGGGCGGCGGGTGATGGTGCTGAATTTCATGATGTGATTTTGGGCGAGCAAATTCAGTTGGGTAATTGGGTTAATGCGCAGATGCATGGCCGCACCGCTGCTATGAATATGATGGGCAAGCACATAGAGTATAAGCTCGTTTCATTTTATACGACACAAGGTTTTGGGATTGGTATCGCGTTTGTGGGCGATGTGCGTCCAGCGGCCGATCGTACAATTGTAACGCGTGGATTGGCAGATTCGGGTGCATACGGCAGAATTTTAATCAAAGATGGTGAAATTATTGGAGCAACTCTTATAAACAGAACAAACGAACTTGGTCTTCTTGCTAAACTTATAGAAAAAGACGTCAAAATGTCAGGCCGCGAAGGCGATCTTGGCAACCCCGCATTTGATTTAAAAACATTAATTCCATAGAATATAGATATGGCAGATGAACCAAATAAAAAAATTCGTATCGGGTGGTTCTCATTTTCGTGTTGCGAGGATAATGTAATTTTATTTACCGAGTTGCTCAACGATCACTGGCAAGAATGGAAAAAACTTTTTGATTTTCGGCATGTCCGAGTACTTAAAACAAACAACATACTCGATGAATTAGATATCGCGTTCATTGAAGGCGCGATTGCATCCGAAGGACACGAAGCAAAATTACGCGAGATTCGCGAAAAGTCCAAAAAATTAGTCGCAGTAGGCGCCTGCGCAGTTATCGGCATGCCTGCCGCACAACGCAATTATTTTACTGAAGAGCAGAAGCAAGAAATTGAATTTTTGACTGCGCGATTTGCCGCTTTGCCGAAGGTATTAAAAGTTTCGGATGTTGTAAAAGTTGACGCAGAAGTCGGCGGTTGTCCAATGGATCCAAATGTGTTTTTAAAAGCTGTCACCGGTCTTGTACAAGAATTTCAACAAGTTACAAAATAATATGCATTCATTTGATTTAACACTTGATAGATTAACAAAGCTCGAGGGGTCAGCATCGCTCGAAATTCGTGTCAAAGACAACAAGGTTGAACACGTACATTTCAAAATCACTGAGTTCAAGCGATTTTTTACAAAAGCACTTGAAGGTAAGCCAATTATCGCGCTCCCGCAACTTCTTTCTCGTATTTGTGGTACGTGTTCCAATGCACACATTATGGCAAGCATTGAGGCATGCGAGCGCGCGCTTGGCATCACGCCGTCGGCGCAGACGATGCGACTTCGAACGCTAACAATGTATGGGCTCAATATTCGCGATCATGCACTCCACCTATACCTTTTTGCATTACCGGACATGTTTGGTAAAGACGCATTTTTAGATTTTGACGAGAACGATCCAATTCAACATCAGTTGCTTCATGACGCTTTCGAAATAAAAGCCGCTGGCAATTTCCTTTCAATATTAGTTGCGGGTCGTTCGGTTCATGCCATGTATCCGACGATTGGAGGGTTTATACATTTTCCAGATGCCGCCGGGATTGAAGAAGTAATAAAGAAACTTGAGGCAATTCGTCCTGCAGTGCTTCGTTTAATTAAAACGTTTGAAGATGCGCAATTTCATTTTGAACGCGAAACGGTATTTGTCGCGCTTGTGCCAAAAGATCGTTTTGGATTTATAAATGGGATTATTCGCACATCAGAAGGCGATGCAATTCCTGAAGAAAAATTTGGCGAGCATTTGGAGCATGTGGTACTTCCATACTCACAAGGTTCAGCATACAAACTCGAAGGAAAGGCGTTTATGGTAGGTGCGCTTTCTCGTTTAAATCTGGCAAAAGATTTGCTTCATCCCCACACTAAAGAATCGATTGGCAAAACGCTCGATCTTTTTCCATCGATTGATGTCTATCGCAATAATCTCGCGCAAGCGATTGAAATTCTGCACTCGATTGATGATGGTCTCGATATTTTGCGAAATGAAAAAATCGTGTCGGAGCCAATTATCAAAGGGCAAAATCGCGATGCCGAAGGTGTTGGTGTGGTTGAGGCGCCTCGAGGAACCCTATATCACAAAGTACAACTTGCATCAAATGGTATTGTGACAAAAGGAGAAGTAGTGGTGCCGACTGGTCAAAATCAAATTAATATTGAAGAAGATATTGCACGTCTCGTAGAAGATATTATTGAAGATGTACCAAAAGAAAAAATGGGTTACGAAATTGAGAAATTGATTCGGGCATACGATCCGTGCATGAGTTGTGCGGCACATTTTCTCAAGATAAAATGGGTCTAGTAGAAATGTCGTTTATCAATAAAATTTATTTGTGAAAATAAATATTTATGAAAAAAACATCAATTATACTTTTTTCTTGGTTTACTGGCAACGATATTTTTCTATAGTCCATTATATTCTTATACAATAGGTGACAATATCAGTGGTGGATTCGAGGTAATGTTCATAGGATATCCGTTACTTATTTTAGGTGTTGTTTTGTTTGCTATCTCGCGGTTTCGAGGTGCAAAGCAATAGCGCACGTACAACCGTCTTTTAAGACGGCCTCGTAATAAGTATTTTGTGTTGATGTTTAAAAACTACTACAGTATACTGTAGTAGTGAACAATACAAGTAATTATAGTGATACATCATGCCTCACGTGTCGGAGAGGAAATTAAAGAATAAGGTGTTTGTTCGGATGTCGTTAGAGATGATCGAGATTATATCCGCGCATAGCCAAAAAGGTAAAACAAAAGCGCTTTTTGGAGAACTTCTCTCGCAAACAGAGCGAGTTATGCTGGCGAAACGTCTTGCCATAGTGTTAATGCTCAAGAAAGGGTATTCGTTTGAATTGATCGAAAAAACACTCAAAGTCAGCCCGGTAACAGTAACGAAATACTGGAAAAAATTAAAGCAGGGCGAGCTTGAAACAATTTCTCGACATGTTGAAAGCGCCAAAGCAAAAAAAGCATTTTGGGATGCGATTGAAAAAGCTGTGCGATTGGGTATGCCGAAGTATGGAAAGGGAAGATGGGCAGGTTTGTATAAAAACAGCAAGTAAATAGCATCTCTATTTTTAGGATCTTATATTACAGTATACTGTAGTAAATAAAAGCGCGCTAATTTATAACTGATCCGATTGATTAGTGAGCGTCGAGTATTTTTTTTACTTTTTCAAAAGCAATATCTTCTTCCATGTCGGGTGGAACACCGATTATTTTGATTTTTTTGAGTTTGCCAAGTTTTTGAAGCAGTCGGAGGTTTGTGTATGCGTCAAAATCGTGAAGTGAAACACGCGGGGCAGATTCGAATGCATCAAGCGAGTCAAGTGCTGTGACATCTTTAATACCCACCACAGTATCAATAATCACAAGGTTTTCGGGAATATTCCAGTCCTCATTAGGATCAAGCGTTTCAAACACAATATTTGAAAATTCTTTTTGAAGGTGTGGCAGTATTCGAAGTGGCAAAGAGTCTTCTTCGATATCAGGATTGCCGAATACAAAAACGTTCATTTGCATATTAAAACATGTGTCCGTATAATATACCAACATGTGTCTTGCAGTTCCGGGAAAAATAATTGAAGTCGACGGCAAAAAGGCTGTCGTTGATTTTGGTGGTATAAGACGGCGCGTTGATACGTCTTTTATAGAAAATCCCGTGGTTGGCGAATATGTTATTGTGCATGTAGGATTTGCAATTCAAAAAGTTGAAGAGATTGTCGCGCGTGAGACGTATCGCTTGCTTGACGATTTTGATAAAGAGGAGCTCGCAAAATCATGAACGAATACATAGAAAAAATTAATACACTCGCGCGCGATATGGGTGAGGTGAAAATTATGGAGGTGTGCGGAGGCCACACCAATACGATTATGCGTTATGGTATTCGTGACATATTGCCCGCGAACATAAAACTCATTTCTGGGCCCGGTTGTCCCGTGTGTGTCACTTCACAATATGATATTGATTGTGCAATTGAGTTAGCACTTGGTGGGGTGAAACTCGCAACATACGGTGACATGATTCATGTGCCCGGCACAAAAACAAGTCTTCTTGATGCGCGAGCCCGCGGTGCAGATGTAAAAGTAATTTATTCTGCAGATCAAATTGTTGGCGAAAAAGACAGAGTCTTTTTCGCTGTCGGTTTTGAAACGACAACTCCAATGACAGCAACAATGCTTAAAAATAATATCCCCGTATTTTGCGCACACAAATTAATTCCACCGGCAATGAAAATATTGGTGGGTGAGATGAACATACAAGGATTTATTGATCCCGGGCATGTCTCGACAATTATTGGGAGCGATATTTGGGGCGAGCTTAACATCCCAGTGCCGCAGGTCATATCAGGGTTTAAGCCAGAGGCGCTGGTGCGAGCAACCTGTATTTTGCTCGAGCTTATTAAAAATAAAGAAGTCAAAGTTGTAAACGATTACCCGGAAGTAGTATTTGGTAAAGGAAATTTGCTTGCCAAAAAACTTATTGAGGAGACAATGAAACCAGTAGATGCCGAATGGCGCGGCATGGGTGTTATTCCGGGCTCTGGTCTTGCTCCGCGCAATGAATTGCTTGACGCGAGGATTATATACAAAGATCTTTTTAAAAATATTGTAAGCCGTGAATATCCAGGGTGCCGATGTGGAGAAATTGTGCGTGGCATGGTAGAGCCACGAGAGTGTCCATTTTTTGGTACTGTATGTACGCCGGAAAATCCTCAAGGCGCATGTATGGTTAGTGAATCGGAGGGCGCGTGTGCAATTGCTTATAAATATGGGAAAAGCCTTGCTGAATAGTAGTATGGATGATAAAAAAGAATGTCTTACCGGTAATTGCCCAACGCCCATAGAGGCGGATGTCGGCTCAATTCGCTTGAGCGAGGGAAGTGGAGGCCGTGAAATGCAAGAGCTCATTTCGCAAATTCGTAGCAAGCTCGGTGCGGAGTCTGATTGGAAAAATACACAAGATGATGCAGCATCAATCGATTTTGCAGGCAAGAAACTTGTTTTTACATCTGATTCGTATGTGGTGACGCCAATATTTTTCCCGGGAGGAAATATAGGCAAAATCGCATTTTGCGGTACGGTCAATGATCTTGCTGTTATGGGAGCGCGGCCATTGGGGCTGTCATTAAGCTTTGTGCTTGAGGAGGGATTTTCAAAGAAAGATTTTTTTTCGATCGTTGAAACTATCGGAGAGCTGTCAAAAAAACATGGAGTTCCAATAGTGACTGGTGATACAAAAGTAGTTGAGCATGGCTCGGTTGATAAGATTATTATAAATACAAGTGGCGTGGGCTCCGCGGAGATTATTTTAGACGAACCACTTGAAGTAGGCGATCAGATAATTGTCTCGGGTGGGATAGGCGAGCATGGTACCGCACTTCTTGCACGCAGATTTGAACTCGAAACTTTGATTGAAACCGATAGTAAACCCTTGTGGGACGAAATAAATTCTGTGCGCGGCCTTATCCGTCAAGCAAAAGATGTTACGCGCGGAGGGCTTGCCGCAATTCTAAATGAAATAGCGGAAAAAAATGGAAAACAGTTTTTAATTAATGAAGAAAAAATACCCATTGAGCATGAGGTGAGAGCACTTACAGAAGTGCTTGGGATTGAGCTATATAATTTAGCCTGCGAAGGGAGGTTTGTGTGTATTGCGTCGCATAAAAATAGCGACGAAGTTGTTCAAAAATTAAAACAATTCAACAAGCACGCATGTGTTGTAGGTGAGGTGCTTGATGGCAAAAATGTTATTGTGCAGACACGATTCGGCAAGAAAGTACTAAACATGCCTCACGGCAACATCGTCCCCCGCATTTGCTAGATAATACGCAATTTGGCCGAAGCTGATGCCGCCGTCGCCGCATGGTATATTTTTGTTCATGAGTACGCCGTGCTCAAGCATAAATGAGCTCATGATTTTGTTGTACGCGCACCCACCGCCAAATATGATTGGTTTTTTATAATTTTGTGCGATCGTATAAAGACCGCGCGCAATATAGAGTTGTGCGGTTGCGGCAAGGTGCGTCTTGTCGCTGTGAATGTTTTTGATAATATATTCGAAAAGGGGAGTCGTCATAAGAATATTATTTTTGATAATCGGTTCAAGCTCGTACGGTGTTGTTGAGTGCGCCTCAAGCACCATCGCAGGCCGCCCATCATAGGTTCGCATATCACAAAGGCCAAGCAGAACCGATACCGCATCGAGAACGCGCCCGCAACTTGTAGTAAGTGGGGCATTAAATTTCTCGCTTCGCTGGCGGTCAAGAATTGTAAGTTCCGCGTCATTAAAGTGATTTGCGAGAAATCCGCGCGCATCTTTCATATCCAAGAAGTTTCTTAATATCGAGAAAAGCATTTTTGTAGGATATTGTGTGGCCGAATCGCCACCAAGTTGTAATTGTGGCTCTAAATGTCCAATCCGCTTATTGCCATCAAAAATTTCTCCTCCCCAAATTGTATTGTCTTCACCAAAACCGAGGCCGTCGCAAACAATTGCGATAAAATCTTTTATATTGTGTTCCGCGGCAATCGAATATGCATGCGCTTTGTGATGTTGTACGGATACGATCGGGATGTTTAACTTTTTCGCAAGCTCGCGTCCGTAGAGCGATGTGTTGTATTGCGGGTGCAGGTCGCAAAGTATAATGTCAGGCTTTGTATTTGTAAAACGCAGGAATTTGTCAATAGATTTTTTATAGTTTTCAAACGCGCCAAGATTTGATGTAGTCCCCATATATTGCGAAAGAACCGTTTTTTTATCTTTCAAGATGCAGAATGTATTGTTAAGTTCGGCACCGAGCGCGAGTATTTGTTTAGAGCTTTCCGTGTGCATAAGCATTGACTGTGGGCACGCACCCCGGCTTCTTCGTATAAAAAAAACATTTTCTTGTATAACTTTTATTACAGATTCGTCGGCAGGGTTTTCTATTTTTCGTGAGTGATCGAGCACATGAGGCACAAATTGTTTCTCATGGCGCGTTGTAATCGGCTCATCGGGAATGTTTGACGACGTCATGACTAATGGCTCATGGTATTCATTAAACAAAAGATAATGAAGAGCGGTATACGGGAGTATTACTCCTATAGTGTCGAGTTCGCTTACGTTTTGTAGAGAGGTTTCTTTTTTCTTGAGGAGCACTATTGGTCGGCGAGCAGAAAGTAGTTCTTTTCTTTCGATATCGTTTATATGTGCAATTTGTTCTGCCATTTCAATATCGCGGCACATAATGGCGTATGGTTTGTGCTCTCTTTTCGTAATCCCACGAAGTTTTTGTACGGCCGAAGGTTGCGCGGCACACATTAAATGGAAGCCTCCAACTCCTTTTATTGCAACGATTTCGCCGTTTTGTAATAAGCTCGCGGTTTTACGAACAAGTGTGGCATCGTCGGCATTGATATTTTCTCCATTGGTTGTGAGTGTGAGTCGCGGCCCGCAATTGTGGCACGCGATGGTTTGGGCGTGGTATCGTCGGCTTGTGGGCGATTCGTACTCTTCTTTGCATGCCGAGCACATTGGAAATTCGTTCATTGTTGTGTTCGTGCGGTCGTATGGCGTTTGTTTTGTAATGGTAAAGCGTGGCCCGCAATTGGTGCAGGTTGTAAAAAAATAATTGAATCTCCGGTCATTTGGGTCTTTTAATTCACGCAGACAGTCTTTGCACAAATAAAGATCTGCCGGTATTTCGGAAAATCCGCTACCTGTACTTTCTTTAATTTCAAAATTTGTATACGAGCCGCTCACTTCTTCAATAGTATAGCGATCAATACGCGCAAGTGGCGGTATATTTTTTAGAATTTCTAAAAGCGCGTTTGTATCATTTATGACAATTTCAACACCGGTGCCGATATTTTGAACATATCCCACAAGACCAATTTTTTTACACGCGTTGTATATGTATGGCCGAAAACCAACCCCTTGCACCACGCCGTGTATCACGAATTTGTACATGTTGATAACTTGTATCATGACAGACTGAATGTGTCTTGGTCAACTTTTTTTTAGCAATAAAACCGCGCAAATCTATTGGGCAAGGAGCTTCGAAACAGCCGATTTGACAAAACAGACTATTTCATATATAGTTATATCGATACATTATGTACCGTAAATACAGCAAACCGATATTTAGCAGGGGGCCTGCATCGAAAAGCGTTCAAGCATTCCGTGGCCGACGTCAAAAAGGCGGTGGCGAGCATATCGACAATTCACGATTTATAAGTAAAGCCGTTATCACCGAACAGGTTGAGCTTTTTGTACCCGAGCACAAGTTTACCGATTTTAAAATTGACGCGCGGCTTAAACACAATATAACAACAAAAGGATATTCGGCGCCCACACCAATTCAAGATCGTACGATCCCGCATATTTTGCGCAAGGAAGATGTGGTTGGAATTGCAAATACCGGCACAGGCAAGACCGCAGCCTTTTTAATACCACTTATCAACAAAGTGCTTACAGACAATCGAGAGAATATTTTGATCATGGTGCCAACCCGTGAGCTTGCAATTCAAATTGATCAAGAATTCAAAGGGTTTACGCATGGTTTACGTATGTTTTCCGTATGTTGCGTTGGAGGCGCAAGCATCGGTAAGCAAATTTCTGAGCTACGCCGCAAAAATAATTTTCTTATTGGTACACCGGGGCGTCTCAAAGATCTTATGGAGCGTAAGATGATTGATCTCGCGCAATTTCAAACCGTTGTGCTCGATGAGGCTGATCGCATGCTCGATATGGGTTTTATAAATGATATGCGCTTTATGTTGGGCCATATGCCAGCTGAGCGTCATACATTATTTTTCTCGGCAACACTTTCGCGCGATATTGAAAATATGATTAAAGATTTTTTGCGTGATCCTGTTCGAATTTCTGTAAAAACACAAGATACTGCAAAAAATGTTGAGCAAGATATTGTAAAAGTGAAACCAGGTGAGACAAAACTCGACGCTTTGAATAATTTACTCAAACAGCCAGGTTTTGATAAAGTTTTGATTTTTGGCCGTACCAAGCATGGTGTTGAAAAACTTGCTCGTATGCTCGAGCATCGCGGTTTTCGTGTTGAATCAATCCATGGCAATAAAAGCCATCCACAGCGACAGCGCGCTCTTGGGCTTTTCAAAGACGGGCGTGTTCAAATTTTGGTCGCTACTGATGTTGCCGCGCGGGGGCTCGATATTTCAAACGTTAGCCATGTGATCAATTTTGATAAACCCGCAACATACGATGATTATGTTCACCGCATTGGCCGCACGGGCCGTGCCGACAAAAAAGGAAAGGCATTAACGTTTATTGAGTAAGTTTTTTTGACTCTCGCTCATTTATAAACTATAATGGACAGCAATGAAACATATTCGTTTTAATATTATATTAAGAGCCGAGCCAGAAGGAGGATTTACAGTTGTCGTTCCGAGCCTTCCTGGCTGTGTTACTTATGGCAGAAATCTTCGGGAAGCAAAAGCAATGGCCCAAGATGCAATTGGTGGTTATGTCCTAAGTCTTAAAAAGCATGGCGAGAGCATCCCGTCAGATATGGAAAATTTTGTTACCACTATTGATGTGATGGAAAAACGCAAGAGTCTCAAGAAAGCGGTGTATGCCTAAGCTCCCCGCACTTACAGCCCGAAAATTAATAAAAATTCTTGAGCAATGTGGTTTCCAGCTTGATCATAAGACGGGAAGCCATTTCATCTTTTATCATAAAGCAAACCAACGGCGCGCTGTAGTACCATTCCATGCAAACGATTTACCAAAAGGGACAGTGGCAAGTATTTTGCGCGAGGCGGGTATCACAAAAGATGAGTTAAAAAACTTACTTTAGCTTAAAACTCAAAGATAAATTCTACGAACTCTTAAAAACCGCGAACAATAATATAAAACCAAACCATCTTATTCACTCTACAAGATTTGCAATATTTTTTAGGGGCTATGAAAAGGTGTGGAAAACTTTTTAAATCCATATAAATCAATTGAATTT
>JBBTUF010000017.1:8317-15157 GCA_038063855.1 Patescibacteria group bacterium | reverse complement strand
GTCCTGAGGCAATATACATAACGAAAGTAAATACATTTACATAATCAGAAACTCCGCAATAAAAATCATCGCAATCTTCTAAAAAGATTATGCCGTAGATCCAAACGAGCAAAAGCAATCCTACAAAAAACCATCCTGTTTTTGATTTAAATAATCTCATATGATTACATTGTTAATGAGTTAATAAAAAATGAAGTAGCCCTGTCTCGAGGGTTTCTTTTTTGTATTTATTATCAAGACCTACAAGCGTCGTAAACGCATGCTCGAGAGAATTACCACTAAAATTGCGCGCTTGCTGGAGCGCTTTATTGGCAACAAATGGTTTCATCTCATTTGTTTTACCGACTGCCGCCAAACACACATTGCGCGCATGCCACAAAACTGTTCTTAAAATATCGTCAGCAGAATAGCCATTTCGTAATAACTCCTCGTATTTTACGACTGCGGAGACTTTTTCTCGTCTCCCCCATAAATCTCCGACTATAAAAAGGTCTCGATCGCTTACAGCGCCCGAAACAATCGGTGCTGACTTTACTTTAAATTCTTCGCTTTTTGTTTTTTTATTTTTAAGCAGTAAATCAAAAATTTTGTTCTTTGTAGGCACTCCTCGTTCAAAAAATATCACAACAGAATCATCGTTAGCCCACTGATGTATTAAGCTCTCGAAAATCTCATGTGCATCTTCTGGCGCAATAGAGGCATGTTTTATAATCAAAAAATCTTTTGACCCAAAAAGCGACGGTGCACCAAGCTCATTGTAAAATTGCTCTTGATCACTCACCTCTTCACAATCAAACTGCCGCCATACTGATGGCACTTCGCGTCTAAACCGTGCACGAAAACGTCCGAGCGTTGCAAGCGCTCGGGTTACGTCGTCTCCGTACAAAAGATAAATCATTGATGCAAATAGTGCTCGTCGAGCACTTTTTTAACTCTCTCTACAATCTCCTGCGGTGTATGATGCGCTTTTACCATAAATTCTTTTGCACCGTAATCCATCGCCTTATCAATATCTTCACGCGAGCCAAGATTTGAAAGTACAATTGTTGGCGTTTTGAGTTCTGGTTTTTCTTTCATTGTGGCAAGCACTCCAAAACCATCAGTCCCAGGCAATACAAGATCAAGAAGAATTAAATGAGGATGCTCTGCACGAATTTGCGTCAAAGCCTCCTCACCATTAAATGCTTCAACAACAGAAAAGCCTTCGCGCTTAAGCTTGCCGACTAGCAATTCACGCAAAAAGCGGTCATCTTCTACAACAAGCAGTTTTGTCTCATTTCGTTTCAACATTGATGAGATTGGAATACTTGATGTTTCTTGAGCTTTTTTTGTATCGTCAGACATGAATATAATTTTATTTTACCACAACTAAATTGCCCCGACAAAAGACTCAAACGAGACATTCGTAGGGCTCTTTGAAGACGCTTCTCGAGGCAATTTTATAAAAAATGTCGTTCCTTTCGTGTGCTCCGAATCAAACCAAACCTCACCTCCATGACTTACAATAATATTTTTTGTAATAAATAAACCAAGTCCCGTACCCTCAGTCTCAAGATGCATAACATTACTTCCTCGATAAAATTTTGTAAACAGCCGTGTTTTATCTTCGGGCGCAATACCGATGCCCGTATCTTTTATTTTTACAACCGCAAACGCATCTTCAGCATCGAGCGAAATCCCAACCGAACCACCTGATGCTGTATACCGCACCGCATTGTCCACAATATTACCAACTGCAATCAAAAGTTTTTCGGGATCCGCATTGAGATATAGTGTATCTTTTGAATGAATATCGAGCGTCAGTGAAACGCCTTTTTTTTCAGCAAATAATTTCTTTTCTTCCAATAGTTTTTTCAAGAAAGCTCCAAAATCAGTGCGTTCAAATTTATACCCAAAGCGCCCTTCCTCAATTCGCGAAGCATCAAGTAAGTTGTGTACAAGTTTAATCATTGATTCGTTTGCAATCGCGGCTTTACCTAAAATTGTGCGCTGTGCTTCTACCATGGGGCCGAAATCGCCATCAAGTACTGAAGTATACGCCCATTTAACAATCGACAATGGTGTTCGTAGTTGATGTGCTGCGACGGTAATAAACTCAGACTTAAGTCGTGAAATTTCCTCTTGCCGCTCTTGCGTGTCTTTAATACGCCCAACCATTTCATTAAAAAATTCTCCCAGTACGCCAATCTCGTCCTTGCGTAAAATATGAATTTTAATTTTAAGATTACCTTTACCAATAAGTCGCACAGCCTCGGTAAGAACTTGCAGCGGGCGAGAAATGTTTCGCGATATTATAAACGCTGCGAATGTAGAAATTATAAACACGAAAAGAAAGATCAGAAAAAATTGAATTCCGATATTGAATAGCAAGTCCTGAGCTTCAACGGCACCAAGTACCGCAGTAATCCGTGTCTGATAAGAAGCTACTAAAAAACCAGAAGATATTGCCATCGGAATTACACCGAGCGCAACGAGCGTCCAAAAAAATCTAAAAAAGAGCGTATAGCGAATTTTCATACTACACAATAAGTATAGCAGTTATTTATTACTAACGCTCCTGTTAAAAACGCACCATATCTTGCCAGCTTGGGCCATGTTTTACATCAACTTTTTTGTAACTTAACTCTTAAACCGCCCAATGTCATCAGGCAGTAATAGTCTGGAAAAGTTAGCATATTTCTGAATACCAAACGAGGGGGCATGGGAGAAGCCAACATATTCCAGTTTTTTATTTTTATACCTTATGTATTGTATCGCAGGGATAAGATCAGTATCCGAACTCACTAAAATGGCCGTATCATACAAATTATCTACCGCGCCAATTATCAAGTCTACAGCTATTTTGACATCAGTACCTTTTTCTCTCGGCTTGCCTCCATCGTAAAGAATCTTACCTCGTTTAATTGTAAATCCATCTTTTTCTATTTTTGTGAGAAACTTTTGTTGGCCTTTGATAAGTAGCATACTTTTTTCACTATTATCAACATTTCGAAAAATACCCGTATAATAGCGCTTGGAAATACACTCTCTATTGTTTGCTAAGAAATCAACAAAAGCTTTAAAATCAAACTTAACACCCCTTGGGAAAGATACTTCTTTATCTTTTAAATAGTGGTAAAAGTTACTGCCGTCTACATACACAGCAACCCTTTCTTTACTTAACATAAAACGATTATAGCTAAAAGCGTTTAAAAAGAAACTGCCCTTAGCCGAAGCTAGGGGCAGTGATCATAGTAAGGTCATTGTAATTTATTCCCTGAAGATTGTCAAATTTGGTATAAACTTGGACGCCGAACATCCAAAAACATATTTAGTGTTTTGAAAAGTATGTACGCCAATCTAAAGCAAAGAGTATAGTGGCAACCGCTGAACCAATAGCAACATAAATCTCTGAAGAACTGCCAGTTAAAAACATATTAAGAGCTGAGAAACTAAGAACAACAAGCGCAAGCAAATAGATGAATTTCCATTTCATATAAAGCCCTAGGGCAATAAATCCAGCCGGCAAGGCAACACTAATCCCATAGCCAACACCTAACAGGCTAATGCCTGACCCTCCAGCTTCACCACCATACAAGCTCTGAACTACTAACACAGAGAAAAAGCATGCAATACCTGCAAAAAGAAGGATTGTGAGCCAATGCAATATATTTTTCATACATTAAGTATAGATTTTTTACTCAACGAACACTAATCTTTCCTGTGTATTACTTTTTGGATGTCCGGCGTCCAAATCGTTACTTTTGAATATCAAAACGCACCATATCTTGCCAGCTTGGGCCATGTTTTACATCGACCACGATTGGTACCACTACCTCCGGGGCTATCTCCATAATACGCTTGATTTCTGGGACGACCTCTTTTACTAGATTTTTCTTTATTTCAAACAAGAGCTCGTCATGTACTTGCAAAAGAAGATGCACAGGCTCATGTATATCACGCAAGTTATACTTTTTACTTATTTCAATCATCGCGCGCTTGATAAGATCAGCTGCCGTGCCTTGAATCGGTGCATTCATCGCCATGCGTTCGGCTTCTTTGCGAACAAAATCAAACGACGAACGCAAGTTTGGAATATATCGCTTGCGTCCAAATATCGTTTCAACGAATCCTTTGCGCTTGCCATCATCAATAATCCGAAGGCGCAATTCCTCAATGCCAGGAAATGTTTCATTGTATGCTCGAAGATATTTTTCTGCTTCGTCATGCGTTACTCCCATGCCAACAGCGAGTGCGCGCACTCCCATGCCATATAAAATTCCGAAGTTTATTGTTTTTGCATATCTGCGCATGTCGGGCGTCACAGCTTCAGGCACTACATGAAATACCGCAGATGCAGTTCTTGTGTGAATATCATCGCCACTATGAAACGCGACAATCAGACCTTTGTCGCCAGATAGAGATGCTGCAAGTCGTAACTCGAGTTGCGAGTAATCAAACGATACAAGTTCGTATCCGCTTGCGGCAATAAATGCGCCACGAATCTCACGGCCAAGTTTTGTGCGAATTGGAATATTTTGTAAGTTTGGATTTGCGCTTGATAGCCGGCCCGTTGCCGCACCTGCCTGATTAAATGTAGTATGAATACGCCCATCGCGCGAGCTTCGAAGATCTGGCAAAACACTGATATATGTTGAAAAAAGCTTTGCGATCTCGCGATATCTCATCAATAAATCAATAATAGGGTGCATACCACGAAGTTTTTCAAGTTCGGAAGCTTGAGTCGAGACTGCTTTTGTTGATGTTTTCTTAATACCCTTCGACGGCAACCCAAGTACCTCGAACAAAATATGCGAAAGTTGTTTTGGAGAATTTACATCAAAATTTTCTCCTGCCAAAGAAATGATTTCTTTTTGTAATGATTCTATTTCGCCTGTCGTCTCAAAAGTGAGTTTCTGCAATTTCTCAGCATTAATTGCAATACCAGCCCATTCCATATTAAACAGCACTGAAGTAAGCGGTAACTCAAACTCAAAATAAATTTGTGCAAGATTTTCCTTCTCTAAACGAAGACGATATTTCTTCTCGAGCGCAAACAATGCAGTATGTAATTCTGAATCTTTTGTGCTTAGCTCATCTCGTATCAAGTCAGAAAGAATGAGTGATCGGCGCTCGGAATCACATACCCATGAAGCAATGCGAGTATCAAATGCAACTTCAAATGCAAACCCAAGTGCGTGATAAATCTCTTTAACATCGTGAGTAATAATATTCTTCTTCTCTTCAAATAATTTCTGAAGTGTACTTTGTATTTCTTTTAAAAAATTGCTTTCAAATTTAAATAAATTTTTCCCACACAGCACAATCAAATCTCCCTGATCTAAAAACATACCAATATCAACTTCTTTACTAAATTCTCTCTTAAAAGCGACTAGATTCCCAGCAATTATGTTTTGCATAACCACTTTTTTTGCCTCGACGCTTGGGGCACCAAGCCTAGCAATTAAACTTGGAAAATAAAATTTACGAAATACTGCCGCTACAGAATCGTACGGAATTCCATTATATTCGAGCTCATCTATACTTGGCGTCACTGGTGCATCTCGACGAATGGTTGCAAGCTCTTTTGAAAACAAAGCCTCTTCTTCATTTTCAAGCAATAATTTTACAATACGCTCTTTCAGCCATGCAGGATATTTTTTTAATTTTTTGAGCTGAATATATATTTCTTCGATTGTACCGTAATGTTTAATAAGTTCAGTTGCCATCTTTTCACCAATTCCTTTTACGCCAATTATATTGTCAGATGGGTCGCCTTTAAGCCCCTTGTAATCAACTATAAGCCGTGGTTCAAAACCAAATCGCTCTTCGACAAGTTTTTGATTATATAAAATAGTATCATCGATTCCTTTACGAAGTGTATACACAAGTACTCGATCATCCGTAATAAGTTGCAAAGTATCCATATCACCAGAGGCAATTATAATAGTCAAATCATTTTCATTTTTAAATCGTTCAACAAGAGTACCAAGAATATCATCGGCCTCAAACCCTGGCACATCAAATATTGGAATACTAAATGCGGTAAAAACTTCTTTCACTTTATCAAATTGCGGAATGAGATCGCTTTTTGTCTCCGCACGCGTCGCCTTATATGCATCGTATGCGATATGACGAAATGTGGGTTCTGCGCGATCAAATGCGGCTACCATGTGTGTCGGCTTTAGCTCTCGAATCAATTTAAGCAAAACTGTAGACACTCCGTAAACGGCACCCATTGGCTCCCCTGATGGAGATGTAAACGCTGGCATAGCATGAAACGAGCGATGAATGAGCGCATGCGCATCGAGGATAACGAGTATTTTTTTATTTTTTGTTTCACTCATGCTGATATTGTGAGTATGCGAATTTCTGGCGCGTGATGTTTAAATGAAATACGAATCGCGGGCTGTGGAATATATTTTTTTATTTTTTCAGGCCACTCTATAACAACAATATTACATGGATCTTCTAAAATTTTCTTAAGATCAAGCGTTAAAAGCTCTTGAGCGCTTTTAATGCGGTAACAATCAATATGCCACAAGTTTTTAAAATATAACGTCTTGATAGGATAGCGCTTCATTAATACAAATGTTGGAGAATGCACACGGCCACGATATCCGAGCCCAAAGGCAAGACCTTGCGCAAATGCAGTCTTCCCTGCGCCAAGGTCGCCCGAAAGTAAAATACAAAGAGCATGACGATTATCGAGCTCTGCAACTTTTAACTCCGCGCCCAGTAGACGAGCAATGTCTCGAGTTACTATAGGGCTTTTTGATATGACTTTATTCGATAGCATTGGAATATTTTTAGAGTAGCATACCCTCGCCTTGGCGGGTAAAAAAGAATGGCGGGGGTGGG
>JBBTUF010000017.1:6569-8307 GCA_038063855.1 Patescibacteria group bacterium | reverse complement strand
CTTCGCGAACCCCGCCTCTTATCACCATCCACTCACCATCCACCTTCTGGTGTGCGCCGTGGCGTGTCCTGGTCGGGATCCTCTTCGTCCACTCCTTGATCTTCGGCTCGCTTATCTTGTCGATCTTGAGGTGATTGAACCACCTCATCGTGACCAAAAAGCGCGCGGAGAGGTAACACAATAATGTAGTCGAGTATCCCCGGATGATGCACCACTGGCGGCCCATAGACCGGAGCCAGAGCGTAATAATACGGACGGTACGCCGGAACTTGGTATCCGTAGCTATAGTGGTACGAACGCCCGTACCGATGCCCTCTATTGCTATGCCTTCCGTGTCGTTCACCTGCATCAACAACGGAAACAGAAGCCAACAAAACCAAGAACATCAAAAGCCCAAATACAATTCGCCTTATCATGACTTCCTCCTTTTGAGGTTAGAACAATTTTTAATCTAGGATAGATTATACACCAAAATAACTATAAAGTCAAGTCTTTCACACAGCCAAAACCCCGTGCTAGGAATGGATATTATGACCGAACTGAAACATGCGATCGATGAGGCAACCAGTATACTTATAGTCCTCCCCGACACTGCATCTGATAAAGATTATCTCGCAGCCCTTCAAATTCAACGCATCGCGCCCGATAAAATTCGCGTTGTCGCGCCTGATCAAAAAGAAATTGAGTGGGCACAAATATTTGGCGGGTCAATCCAAAAAAAAGAATTTGCAATATCAATTAATACAACTCTTTCTCCGGTCGATGAACTGCGCTATCAAAAAGAAGGTGATAAGCTTGTTGTTTTTTTAACACATCAACGTACATTCGACCCAACCGCAATTCAAATGGGCGCGCACATTCCACCTGCCGATCTTATCATTACAACTGGCTTTGCAAACCAATCATCCGCAGACAAGGCTATTGAATTATATCCGCGCAAAGGAGCAACACGTCATTTTTGGCTCGATAACGCAAACACAAATACAGAAAGTATTACCGGCAATAATGATAAAAAACTTCCCCAGTCCTCCGCCGCTCTCCTGGGTCGTCTCATGGTCAGATCGCGCGAGGATCATGACATAGATACGTTGTGGACATTCATCACTCGGGATGATTTTTTGCGTACAAATTCAACACCAACCGAATTGCGTCCACTTATAGAAACATTTTCTAGAATTGCATCACTTCCGCGAATTGCGACAATCTTTTGGCAATACGACGAACATGCTGGCACTGAAGGCATTTTATGGTCAACTGACGCGTCCGTACTCAAACGTATGGCTCATATTCTCGGTTCTCGCGAAGACTCACCATTTGTATCGCTCGGCATGTTTTCAAACTTTATTGAAGCTGAAGTCAAAATTCGAAAATTGCTACGCGAGCTTGGCTAATGCCTGTCCAGCTTCATGGATTTTTCATGAACTAGAGGGTAGAATGGATTCGTGGCATTCGATGAAGATAAACAACGCGATAAAATAGCAAAACTCCAACAACGCGAAGAGGAAGATCTTACGCGCCTTCTTGCACAAAAATACAAAACTCCCTATTTAAATCTTTCGAGAATATCTATCGATCTCGACGCGTTGAGACTTATACCAGAAGCTGAAGCGCGCGATGCAGGCATTGCGATCATCCAAGTAATCGGCAAAAAACTTCAAGTTGCTGTTAAAAATCCAAATCTTGATTCGGTGAAAGAAGTACTTGATTTATTACATCGCTCTGGCTATACCGCTCAGGT
>JBBTUF010000017.1:0-6559 GCA_038063855.1 Patescibacteria group bacterium | reverse complement strand
CAGGTCTTTCTATCATCTCTTCAAGGCCTTGAACGCGCATGGAGTAGATACAAAGAAATCCCCCGCGAGAGCAAGGTAACTTCAAACGTTGTTGATATTACGAAAGATACTATTAATGAATTCCGCTCGCATATTCACAATTCGGAAGATTTTAATAAGCATCTTGCGACTGAAATTGAACACGGAACATCGACAAAAGTTACCGATCTTCTTGATCTCATACTCGCCGGTGCATACGAGCTCGAAGTGTCAGACATTCATATTGAACCTGAAGAAGTAAAAGTTCATCTTCGCGTGCGCCTCGATGGTGTTTTGCAAGAAATTTCTATGTTGACACATGATATGCATAAAATGATTCTCTCGCGCATCAAACTTATTTCAGAACTAAAACTCAATATTCATAACCGCGCGCAAGATGGCCGTTTTACCATTCGCACAAAAGATGTTGATGTTGAAGTGCGTGTCTCGACATTGCCCGGCCCATATGGCGAATCGATTGTTATGCGAGTTCTGCATCCGAAAGCAATATCGATGACTTTTGAAAATCTCGGCATGCAACCGCCAATCCGAGATTTAATTGAAAAAGAAATTAAAAAACCAAATGGCATGATTATTACCACCGGCCCTACCGGATCTGGTAAAACGACAACGCTCTATGCGTTCGTAAAAAAAGTACGCGAACCGGGAATTAAGATTATTACCATTGAAGACCCTATTGAATATCATGTTGAGGGCATATCGCAAACACAAATTGATCGCGAAAGCGGATATACATTTGAAACCGGCCTTTCTGCGATCGTGCGGCAAGACCCCGACATAATACTCGTCGGAGAAATCCGCAACCGCGAAACTGCCGAAATCGCAATGCACGCATCTCTCACCGGCCACCTAGTATTCTCAACACTCCACACAAATAACGCACCGGGCACAATCCCTCGTCTCATCGACCTTGGTGTGCCACCAAACATTATTGCGCCCGCGATCAATATTGCAATTGCACAACGACTTGTACGCATACTTTGCTCTCACTGCAAACAAGAGTCTGTGCCAAACGAAAAACAAAAAGAGCAAATTAAAGCGTCTCTCTCGACACTACCGCCGCAATATGGTGCGCCACCGCTCGACAATATTAAAATATTTGTTCCGACCGGATGTGATGTTTGTAGCCATACCGGATACAAAGGGCGCATTGGTATTTTTGAAGCATTTTTGATTGATGACGAAATTGAGCGACTCATTTTAAAAAATCCATCGGAAGCAGAAGTGCGTGCGATCGCGCTCAAACAAGGCATGTGCACCCTCATCCAAGACGGCATGCTGAAAATAATTGCTGGGCAAACCACCTTCGACGAACTCGAACGCATCGCCGGGCTTGAGTAACCATTGGAGGTGAAACGTCCAATGGTTACTCAAGTAAAAGCATTTCTAATTCTTTCGCGAGTTTCTTCTTTTCGAGAATCGTGCTGAGAGCATCTTCGGCGAAAACTTCATACTCACGAGTATCTTTAAATTGATTTAAGATAATTTCCTTCTTACAGATCGGCAAAAAATTCGCTCGGTTTATATATTCGTCCCAACTCGATTTGGACGTTTCACGTCCAATGCGGTGCGCACGATAGTTTAAATTAACATACGCACTAATGTATAATAAATACTCATTTGTAGTGACGTGACGAGATTTGAAAACGCCTTGGAAAAGCACTCCGCTCCGGTTATGTTTTATATTAAAATATTTTGTATACCCACCGCCAAGTCGTTTCATGAATTCACTTATAACCCCGTCAGAATTCTGTCGGAGAATAAAGTGATAATGGTTTGGATTGAGGCAGTAACAAACAATGTCAACAAGCGTTGACTGTGACGCTTTCTTTTTTCCTAACCTTATATCAATTGCTCGTTCGTAGAGGCTACCAATTGGTTCGAGAGTATTAAACTCAATCATGCTTTCTAAAAAACGGTGTCTGTTATTTTCATCAGAAAAAATATCTCGCTTTTCAACTCCACGATTGTAAATATGATAAAATTCGCCAGTTGCAAATTGTTCTCTATTCATGAAAAGAAACTAGCATTTTGGAGGTGAAACGTCCAACAGTATACATGAAAATGCCGCCGGTTGGGTTTGATCCCTACCGGCGGCGATTCGACTACTTCTGAAGAGCCTTCGACGAGAGTGTGTGCAAGTTCTCCAATCGCTCGCACAGGAAAAGATTCCATGTCAAGAGTCCAAGTTGACGATTCTTCAGAAGAGCGAGTAATTTCTCGGCCTCCTCTTGAAGTTCATCGAGGTTGATGCTGTTTTCTTCGGTCATGGTGTCGCTTGCAGTTACCATCTTCTCATCCCTCCTTTCGGTTATCAAACAGCGTGCGTTATTTCCTATTTTCTCAAGAAGCCTCCGGACAAGGTGCCCCCGCATGGGTGCATGGGGCTGAGAGCCCCTTCGAGGAGCAATCGAGCGACCCCCTCCTCTTAATACGGATTTGCGGTATGCTAATCTATACTAAGAGGAAAGGGACCAGATTGTCCGTGTACTAAAAGAAGGCCCAGATAAGGTAAACCTCACTTGTCCGGAGACTTCTTGAGAAAATAGTTATGATATATAACAATCTTTAAGGAACCTGCGTATTCTATCCTAAAAAACATAAAATGTCAATAGACCCAAAAACACCTGAAATTACATCGCTCGATAGCGCCCTCCGCCCCAGCAGGTGGGATGATTATATTGGCCAGCGCGCAATAAAAGAAAATCTGCAAATTTTGATTGAAGCTGCTAGATCGCGCTCTGAACCGATCGAGCACTTACTCTTTTATGGCCCAGCAGGGCTCGGTAAAACAACGCTCGCGCACCTTGTCGCGAAAGAACTTGGCGCGCAAATGAAAATAACGTCGGGCCCCGCAATCGAGCGCGTCGGCGACTTGGCTTCTATTCTTACAAATCTATCGGATGGGGATATTTTATTTATCGACGAAGTTCATCGACTTAATAAACTTGTTGAAGAAATTTTATATCCTGCTATGGAAGCGCGTTCTCTTGATATTATTATCGGCAAGGGGCCAGCCGCGCGTACCATCCAACTCGACTTACCTGCATTTACACTCGTTGCCGCCACCACGCGCGTTGCAATGCTTTCGAGTCCCCTTCGCTCACGATTTTCTGGCGGCACATTTAGACTCGAATTTTATTCTGAAAACGATATTAAAGAAATTCTTCGTAGGTCAGCAGGACTTCTTGGAATTACCATACAGGAAGAGGCACTCACTGAAATTGCAAAGCGAAGCCGCTTTACACCGCGCATTGCAAATCATCTTTTGAAACGGTGCCGTGATGTCGCCACTGTCAGAGGCGATGGAACCATATCGCTCGCAATCGCAAAAACTGCACTCGAACTTCTTGATATTGATGAGGCGGGTCTTGAATCAGAAGATAGACGAATCCTCAAAATTCTTATAGAGAAATTTGCGGGTGGTCCTGTAGGTCTCGGTACGCTCGCGGCCGCGGCAAGCGAGGAGACAAGTACAATAGAGGAAATACACGAACCGTATCTCTTGCGACTTGGTTTTATTGAACGCACCCCGCGCGGTCGCGTCGCAACCACGCGCGCCTACGAACATTTAGATATTACACAACCTGCAAACACTAAAAATCTTTTCGAATCATAATATTGCTATGTCTGGTCATTCCAAGTGGTCTCAAATAAAACACCAAAAAGCGGTAACTGATGCAAAAAAGAGTAAAATTTTTGGCAAAATTGCGCGCGCAATTACTATTGCCGCACGCGAAAAGGGAGCTGACACAACAACAAATTCTTCGCTTCGTGTTGCTGTAGAAAAAGCACGTGCACTTAATATGCCTCAAGAAAATATTGATCGAGCGATCAAAAAAGGTGTCGGTGGTGGAGATGGAGTGGCGCTTCTCGAATTTATCTACGAAGCATACGGGCCTGGTGGAGTGGCACTCATTATAACTGGCATAACCGATAACAATAACCGCACCTCGCATGAAATAAAACATTTACTTTCTATTAACGGTGCGAAGTGGGCAAATCCAGGGAGTGTTTTATGGGCGTTTGAAAAAAAAGATAGTGAATGGATTGCAAAACCATACAGCGAGATCGCTCTTACGCCCGCTGATTCAGACGCCCTTTATAAACTTATGGAAATTATCGACGAGGACGATGACGTGCAAGAAATCTACGCAAACAATAAAGAACAATGAGAATTCTTGGTATCGATCCCGGTATTGAACGGGTGGGTTGGGGTATTGTCGATGCAATAAATGGTAATTCGATTTATCAAGAATGTGGGTGTATTCAAACATCAAAAAAAATCCCCCACTCTGAGCGCATCGCCAGTATCTCACAAGAACTTAAAAAAATAATTAAAAAATTTAAACCAGATCATGCAATCGTTGAAAAATTGTTTTTTGCAAAAAACAAAAAAACAGCGCTCACTGTTTCAGAAGCTCGTGGGGCGATTTTATTTGTTCTCTCGGAAGCAAATATTGTTATACATGAATTTACCCCTCTTCAGGTGAAGTTAGGGCTCACGGGCAACGGACGCGCCGAAAAAAAACAAGTTGAGTGGGTTGTAAAAAATATCCTCAAAATTAAAGAGGATATACGCTCTGACGACGCTTATGATGCTCTCGCACTATGCCTCATGATTCGAAAATAGCTTATTTTACAAAGAAAAGTTATCCACAGAAATCCACCCTATGTAACTCTTGAGCGACCTTCGTTTTCTTGCTATCAGTATTGAGTATAGATGAGTAATGGTCGTACTCATTTTAATCGCCTAAAGCTTAATAGTAATGACATTTTATTTAGATTCTTGGGACGATGATGACGAAGCCGAGGATACTGAAGAAGAAAATAAAAATGACGATGATATAGACGATGATGACGATGCGTTTGGTGAGCTAGATATGTAATCGGTACCCCCGCCACGGCGGGGGTATTTTTTTGAGTTAAAATGGCTTTTCGTGATATAGTAGCGTCGTGTTTCGATCTCTGCGGCTTTTTGGCAAAAAAATGCGCAAAAGGCTAAAAATAAAATCTCATGTTATTGCTGTTCTTCTTGCTTTTGGTATTTTTACTGCAATAAGTGGAGGGGCATTATGGATCTTTTTTGTTCTTGTTAAAATCCCTAGTATCGATAATTTTCGAGAACGACAAGTGGCAGAGTCTACAAAACTCTACGATAAAACAGGCCAAGTCCTATTGTGGGAAATCCATGGCGAAGAAAAAAGAACAATTGTCCCCTCAGAAAATATTTCGCGCTATGTAAAAAATGCGACTATTGCGATCGAAGATTCATCGTTTTATAGTCACCATGGATTTAGCTTTGTTTCCTTTTTTCGAGTAATTGTACTCAATGCCCTCCAAGGAAAAAAAATAGGTAGTGGAGGATCCACCATAACTCAACAACTTGTTAAAAATACTATCTTAACGAACGAACAAACCATCGCGCGAAAATTAAAAGAAATTATCATCGCGATAAAACTTGAGAGGTCATACTCAAAAGACGAAATATTAAATCTCTATCTTAATGAGATACCATATGGGTCAAATGCATATGGAATTGAGGCTGCAAGCCAAAGCTATTTTGGAAAAAGCGCCGAACGAGTAACTCTCGCTGAATCGGCGTATCTTGCCGCCCTCCCTAATGCACCTACTTATTATTCTCCGTATGGGAACCATCGGAAAGAGCTTGAACAACGAAAAAATCTTGCACTCGAACGAATGAAAAGTTTGGAGTTTATAACCGACGAAGAATACAAAACCGCAAAAGAAGAAAATGTAACTTTCAACCCTCAACAAAAACAAGGTTTGCGCGCTCCTCATTTTGTCATGTACGTACGCGAACTGCTAGTTGAAAAATATGGTGAGGATATGGTAGAACACGGTGGTTTGCATGTTATCACAACGCTCGACACAAAACTTCAAGAAAAAGCTGAAGAAGTTGTAAATAATCGAGCGGCTGAATTACAAGAAAAATTTAACGCATCAAATGAAGGTCTTGTGGCAATTGATCCAAAAACAGGCCGAATTCTTGCGATGGTGGGCTCGCGAGATTATTTTGATATTAAACACGAAGGAAATTTCAATATTACTCTTGCTCATCGCCAACCAGGATCTGCATTCAAACCAATCGTTTACGCAACAGCCTTTAAGAAAGGATATACGCCTGACACTGTTTTATTTGATTTGGAAACAAATTTTGCCGTTTTCGGGACACCCTATACACCACAAAATTATGATGAAAAGTTTCGCGGCCCTATTACAATGCGAGATGCGCTCGCACAATCACTTAATGTGCCTGCGGTAAAAACACTTTATCTTGCTGGTATCCAAAACTCTATAGAAACAGCTCGTGATTTTGGTATTAGTACACTTGCCGACGCGTCTCGCTACGGACTAACATTGGTACTTGGTGGTGGAGAAGTATCTCCACTCGAACTCACGTCAGCCTATGGAACGTTTGCGAATCAAGGAATGCATTGTGATAAACATGCAATACTGGAAATTCGCGATAAAAATAATACCACAATCGAACAAGAGA
>JBBTUF010000016.1:0-6581 GCA_038063855.1 Patescibacteria group bacterium | reverse complement strand
GTCTCAAGTGATGTAGTTACTTTATATCCAACCCCGCCCACATCAACAATAAGAAACTTCGTACCACGAAAGTGAACCGTACCCGACAAATGTGCTATCATGCCCCAAGTATAGCAAATGATAGGCTGTTATTATATATAGAATGGATTTTAAATTAGCGAGCAATTATAAACCAGCGGGTGATCAGCCACAGGCAATCGATACACTTGTCTGTGGGCTTGAAGAAAAAAAACGCTTTCAAACGCTGTTAGGTGTAACGGGCTCTGGTAAAACATTTACTATGGCAAATATTATTGCGCACACCGGCAGACCTGCGCTTATTTTAAGTCATAATAAAACTCTTGCCGCTCAACTCTACGAAGAATTTCGTGAGTTTTTTCCTGAAAATGCAGTGAGGTATTTTGTTTCGTATTACGACTATTACCAACCTGAAGCATATATGCCAAATACTGATACCTATATAGAAAAGGATGCAAAAATAAACCAGTTTATAGACGAATTGCGCCATGCCACAACACAGGCCGCGCTTACTCGGCAAGATCTTATTATTGTCGCATCTGTCTCTGCTATTTACGGCATCGGCGAGCCTGCAGAATATTTGCGTTTTTCTTTTGAAATATCTCGAGGGCAAACGATACCTTTGAAAAAGTTTACTGACCGCCTCGCGCATATGCAATATTTACGAAACGATATTGAACGAATGCCTGGTACATGGGCACGCAAGGGTGAAATTATTACAATTCTGGGTCCTGCTGGAGACTCTGAAATTCGAATTCATTTTTTTGGAAATGAGATTGAAGAAATTTATGAAGGCATTCCATCAGTAGATACATCATTTAAACGCCAAAACTCAACGCGCATCTTCCCAGCAAAACACTTTATGACTCCAGAAGAAAATATTAAAGCGGCAATTTACGACATTGAACGCGAACTTGTCGGTCGCATAAAAGAACTCAAAAAAACAGCACATCCTTTTGAAGCTGAACGCCTTATGCGCCGAACACGCTATGATCTTAAAATGCTTAAGGAAACCGGTTACACAAATGGTATTGAAAACTATTCTCGTCACCTCTCCAGGCGCGAGCAAGGCACGCCACCTTCAACCCTTATTGACTACATGCCAAAAGATTTTATTACATTTATTGATGAGTCACACATGACAATCCCGCAAATTGGGGGTATGTACAACGGCGACCGCGCACGCAAACAAACACTTATTGATTATGGCTTTCGTCTACCGTCAGCACTTGATAACCGCCCACTCAAATTTGAAGAATTTGAAAAGAAAATTGGCCAAACTATTTTTGTATCAGCAACACCCAATGTATTCGAAACCGCACGAGGAAATATTGTAGAACAGCTTGTAAGACCAACTGGACTTCTCGACCCTACAGTTGAAGTGCGCCCAGCCGAGCACCAGGTAACTGACACAGAAAAAGAAATTACAATCCGTGCGAAAAAGAAAGAACGCACGCTTGTGGTATCCCTTACCAAACGAATGGCAGAAGATATTTCGGAATTTCTTGCAGAGCGTGGTGTAAAAGTGGCGTGGCTGCACTCAGAAATAAAAACCATCGAGCGATCGGATATATTGCGAAATCTTCGAACTGGAATGTTTGACGCTGTTGTAGGAGTTAATTTACTACGAGAAGGGCTTGATCTACCAGAGGTTTCTCTTATTTGTATTCTCGATGCTGATAAAGAAGGTTTTTTGCGAAACACCACAACACTCATACAAACGATCGGGCGCGCATCACGCCACACGCAAGGGCATGTGATTTTTTATGCAGACAAAATTACTGACTCGATGCGCCGTGCGCTCGATGAAACACGTCGTCGTCGCAAATATCAAGAAGAATTTAATGTGAGTCACGGCATCACACCCCAAGCGCTTAACAAAGAAATTCGCATCTCGATGTTTGAGGGTAGTAAAAAACTTACCAAAAAAGAAGTTATGAAAGCACTCGAAGGCGAAAGGCGCTCAAAAACCGAACTCAAACGCGAGATAGAAACTGAAATGCTAGAGGCCGCCGCGGCTCTCAACTTCGAACGCGCCGCAGAACTCCGTGATTTACTAAAGACACTATAAAAAAAATTTATAGTCCTTAAATATACTTAGTTTGGTGCACATCCGCATTCACCGGGGTCGTATGGTATTGTAATACACCAGTCTGGATCGCACTGGCTATCGTTTTCACATGACCCGTAAGTTGAATTGCCATCAGTACAAACACGTTGGCTGCCTCCATTTGCAGGCCTTGTAACGACACATGAAGCACCCGCACCGCACATTGATGTAAAGTTTGAGCAACCTTCTGCTGCGGTGTGTGCCGAGCAAGAATCAACAAAAGATATAAATTTAATGGTCGCCGTCACCGCATTAAGTTTTGGTGTTTGGTTCGCAGCTTGGCCTGCACCAAAAATGACTTTGTACCACAGATATCTGTCAGTTAGATTAACGCAATTATATCCATTTATACTGGAGCCAATATATTGCGCACATAAAGTGCCCGTAGGTGTTCCATCTACTGTGAAATTTGGTGGTGCCGAGGCACTCGCAGAACTTTTCACATAAACTATTTTAGTTCCTGAATTTAAAGTAATGTCATATGATAATCCATCCCAAGATAATGTGGAATTATCAAAACCTTTATCGATATATGAAATGAAATTTCCGGTTATTTTATATGCAGTATTGCTTGTTCTGTGAGCACATCTTAAAGAGTAGCTATACGAATCACAGCGAACTGAATTGACTGCTAACCATGCATAATCAGTTCTATCATTAAATCCGCGCGAACCATTATTGGAACCGCCAGTCCAACCTAAACAATTGTTTAATGAATCAAGAGAGCCGTCACTGTTGCTACCTGTCCAAGAGGGAGTATTAACTCCACCAGGTACATTATAAATAGTTCCATCGAGCATGTCTGCCCAATCGTCAGCTATTAAATCATAGTTTTGTGTGGATGGCCTGTACCAATATAGTGGATCATTTGAAGGGTAAAAATAAAGTGTTGGCATATCACGAATTTCATCCATGAGGGACACACTTAACATAGCCCTGAGATTAGTAATTGCTCCAGCTGGTTTATTCACATCATTATTACAAAAGGTATCAACCTCAGCACGGCCACCGAACCCGCCAAAGCTTGTGCTATTTGTTACATAAACTGCCGTTGAAGCTCCCGTTGCCAATTGAACGCTAGCATTTGATCCAGTTATACCATTTTGAACGGAATCAGAAAATCCTAACGAATAATTATTCCAACCGCCTTCAACGCCCGGAGAAGCTGTTGTGTTAGAGTCGTTTGTTTGAATTATAGGTGGTATGGGAGGATCTGTTTCGTCGTTACTAGATGCGTTCGCACAACCAGTATCAGCAGGCCAATCTATTATCCCATCGGCATCATTATCTATTCCATCTGCACATTGAGCAGGCGGCACAACGACACTTATACCGCCACAATTCGGTGTCCCACCGATAGCAGCCCAAGAATCAACCATGCCGACACGACTACCAGACTCATATGCATCTGCTAACCTCCCTCCATCGTTTTGCATGCGTGTGGTATCGTTTTCAAGCACTGATATAATTTCGTAATCTTTACCATCGGTTATATATAGAAGGTAACAACCTGGCTCTCTTGGATCGCTGATTGATCTATTGAGAATATCTTTTACAAAAAACTGTGAACTTGGTTTTCCAAAAAAAGTGTCTGCTGTACTTCTAGTAGCAAAACATTTATTCGAACCTGCAAACGAGCTTGGAGAAATGCAATCGACAAAAATATCGTCACTATTTGGGGGAATTGATGATGTGATTCTATTTCCTGCAGGATCAGGAGTATATGCATTGTCGGTCAACCAAAGATTTATTGCAGTTCTTACTTGGTTGACTTCTCCAATGCGCTTGGCATCGCGTGCGCTTGCGCGAACCCGCGATACTGACGCAATAACAATTGCCGCAAGCAACCCAATAATTGCAATGACAACAAGAAGCTCTATAAGTGTGAACCCGAATCTATTTGATTTATTTTTAAAATTCATCAGCTAAAAGTGCACAGTTTCTTTTGTATATGACTAGTGTATCACTCCCAAGTATTTGACGAAATGGCGATAATGCTATACATTACAAAGCAATATGCCAAATACGAAATCAGCCGAAAAAGCACTCCGCCAAGGCAAACGCCGACGCGTTCGAAATATTCGAAAAATGAAAGCCATAAAAGACGTCTTAAAAGGCTTAGACCGTGCGCTTATTGCAAAAAATAAGGCTGAAGCAATTTCATTATTCCCCAAAGCGCAACAGGCGCTCGACAAGTCAGCGAAATCAAACATCATCACCAAAAACACCGCCGCCCGCAAAAAATCTCGCCTTGCCGCTCGCCTCAAAAAGCTTTCCTAGATAATTACTAAAACGAGAATTTTAGCGTTGGGTCTGGTGATTTAGACCAATCAACTTCATCACTCCCCCCTGAATCAACCCCATCGCTACCAATGGAGTATATTATTTTTTTATCTTTTGAATACCTAATTTGATTCCCATCAAATGGATCTTTGAGAATACTTTCTGGGATAATATAAATAAGATCATTCAATGTAACTGGAAGTGTTTTATTTTCTAACTCATAAATTTTCATCGCGAGCAAAATCTCGCTCGATTGCGCAGAAAAATCTATAGAGCATTTTTTAATCAAACCAGAACCAAATGAAGCGCTTATAATATTATCTAGTGTTTTACCGACTAAATTCTCTGTAAAAATATACTTAATAACCGTGGGCAGAGAATTTGGCGTTACAATAACTTCTCTTACACCTTCTGGTACTGGTATGCGGTCATTGCATGGCCGGTCAACATTTGCTATATTCCTTCGCGCAGTGTCAGCAAATAAATGCAGAGTCTTATTTGGTTTGTTATAAAAACTACCTTCTTCAAGAAATGTATTTATGCCAATATTTGAACTATATTCATTAACCAATTCTGGGTGGTCTTTTAAATATTGCATCGTCCACTTTAGACTTAAATAATCATACTTCCATACCGTCCTCAATCCATCACGATTATCTCGAAATCGCTCGAGTCTTGATAAATAATCATTTAATGCTTCTTGGGATAGCAGAGAGCGATCAATTAATAGACGGAACCGACGATATCCCAAATCTTTTACCGCTATCGCAACAAGATATTCTATTAATGATCCTTGGGAATGAATAATCATATCGCCCATGCGCAAAATTTTTATTGATTCATCAATTGCTTCCTTTTCCTTGCCTTGACGAAAAAGGTATTCAGCTCTAATGGATTCAGCTCGAGCAACAATGCGTAGCGAATTCAGTGAAGGTAAAATCAATTCCGGACTCACAGTCGCCGGATCCAAAAAGGCAGGGTCTTGATAATATAATTTCTTTAGGAATTCGTTATCAATCCATGCAAACAATTCCTTATTGTCATCAATAAACTTCTGTGCGACTTCATCGTTCCATATTTTACCCATGGCCATATCTGTGGTAGTTGCGTTCTCACCAATTATTTTAGGTATATTTCCTGGCTTATGCGGAAGTGGGAATTCCGAATCTTCAAAAAGATTTTGCTCTTTAGGAACTTCTGCCATCTTCTGAGGAATAAGATCCTGATCATACGGCGGCTGCTCATCAATGGCAGTTATGTTAAGCACTGAAATTAACAATATAGGAATCGTTATAAGTAAACCGAGTACTGCAAAAATTATATAAGGAATCTTTTTTTCTCTTCGTGGAGTGGCTGGTTCGTTATATGTACTTACTAAACTTTCGTATAATAATCGCCAGTATATGAATATGTACGGTGTAAACAAAACAAGAAAAACGTTTGAAATAACTTCACCGAGGAGATTTTTGGGTATAAATCCTTTATCTAAAAGGATTGAAACACCAAATGTAATTAAAACAACTGGAGCAAAAAGGCAAACCCATCTCCATACGACAGCCCACCAGCGACCTGAGACCAATTCTTTGCTGCGGTAAAATGCCTGAATGCCTCGTTTTTGTTCAAAAACAAATGCATATACTGCAACACTCGCCCATCCAAGAATTAAAAGCCCTGGAATAATAAAAAAGAGAAGGCCCCCTAATCCCAAGACATATAAAAAGAAAGACAACCATAAATATGAAGCATAGTAACGTCCAGCGCTCCTAAAAGCTTCCCTAGCTAACGGATTAGAAACATACTCGAGCAAGACGAAAGCGATAAACAACCTTGCGAAATATAACAAAAACTTAATCGCAATAGCAATGTGCGCTACCAAACCACCATAGCTTTTATATGAAAGTATATGATTTGAAGCTACACTCAATCCAACAAGCACCACAACAACAAAAAGCAAAAAAACAATATGAGAAAGATAAAAATGAAGAGTATCGAGATGAAGTGTACGAATTTTTTTTAATTGATTTACTTCTGTTTGTTCACGAGAAGCCTTATATTTTTTAATTAACTTTTCTATCCATGATCCCACAAAATAAAAAAGCGCAAAATTTATTAAAGCTGAGCTTATCGTTATCCAATCGATATATTTATATACATCAGTAAACGGAAATGT
>JBBTUF010000015.1:0-5430 GCA_038063855.1 Patescibacteria group bacterium | reverse complement strand
CCGACTGGAGATATTTCTGTCCGCGTTGCGGCATATCCTGACACGATAATCTCGGGGAAGGATTTATCTATACTTGCGCATGAATTTGGTCATGCTTTGGGCTTAGCTCACGCGGGCGGATGGAAGTGTGGAAGCAATATAGTCGGGCCAAGTTTGGATGATATAACAAATGGCGGTTGCACAATAGAGACATATACTGATGGTCTGGATGCAATGGGAACGAATACGTATCACTATTCAGCGGCTCGCAAGGAACAGTTAGGCTTTCTTGTAGCTAATCAAACCATTATTGCAGATTCCAGCGGCGAATATGTACTCGACCAGCTCGAATTACCTTCAGATGGAATCAAGCAAATAAAAATTCCCCTTGGCGCGGGGCGTGATTATGGTGGTACACATTATTACTCTATCGAATATCGCAAGCCAGTCGGCTTTGATGCTACGGGTGGGTACGAAAAAGTTACGGATGGGGTGTTGCTCCGCGTAAAATTAGCGGCTAACGTTGGAGGAGGAGCAGATACTCTTCGCCCACGTGACCCACAACCGCTTGTGATAAATCCTGGCTCACCTTTCATGGATACTTACAGAAACATAAAAGTTGAGGTCACGGAAAAATTAGGTAATCAAGTGCGAGTAAAAATAACAAAATAATTTACCTACGATTTATATGGTGATTTTAGACATAACAATCATTCTCACAATGGTCGTCTTAGTGATTTGGGGCTTGTTTGACCATGGCAAATTTTATATAAATTTTCCTAAAGTTTTTTCGTTCCATAGCGGATTGTATCAAACGCCTTGGAAACAAAGAAAATATTACTTAGCAATAATTTTTCTGTTAGTAATTTTAATCGCATTAAAAATTTACCTAAATTAAATTTTAGATAGAATTATGAATCAAAAAGGATTTGCCCCTATAATAATTGTTCTGGTCATTGTCGCAGCTGCCGCTCTTGGCGGAGGAGCGTGGCATTATAACAGTACAAAAATTAAAGCAACGGCTGAAAATCAAGTTATACCGCCACCTACGCCCATAGTTCAACCGCCCGCACCTCCGAAAACAAATCCTCCTCCACCATCAACAAATAGCACTTGGAAAACGTACAAAAATGTGAAATACGGGTTTCAACTGGAATATCCTGCTGATTGGGGAGATGCCAGACCTATCTCGGCAACCCTTCCGAGTGACATGTTGGTAAGTGATTTTATTGTTGCTTTTGAAATTGAGCAGGGTCGCATTGCGAGGGGTTACTCATTTGAAATTTCACTTATAAATAATCTGAAAAATGAAACCTTTGCAGATATAAAGGCCGAAATGACAAAGGTAGTAGGCACCCGCGGAACAGTCCATGTAGTGAATATGGGAGGTAAAGAAATGCTTCAGTTCACCAACGCCAATCCTGGTGAATATGCTGTTGCACTGGGCTACACAATACTAACTCCAGACCAAAAAGCTATTCTTAATGTTGCTTTTAGCGGTGAGCAAAAACCAAGTGCCGAAATATCCAATCGCATTATTTCTTCACTCAAATTTACTTCTCAATGAAAATCGGTTCCGTAGAGCTACATCCTTACTTTATTCTTTTCATAGCAGTGGGACTTATTTTAAGTTTTTCTTATCGTTTTTGGGTCGTGTATTATTACAAGAAAAAATTCCCAGCTGAATTAGGCAAAGCTCGCGATATTCTTAAAACAAATAGAAAGTTTATACTTGTAGCCAACATTGGTGGGCTGATTTATATAGCATTGGCATTATTCCTACTTGGCGGCACTACTTTTGCAAAATATAAGGGCATTATCATGCTTCCATTGTTGCCGCTCGCTTATATCTACTGGGAACAGATACAGACTCCATTGGTTCAAAATCAGCCAAAGCAAATAACAAAAATAGAGATTTGGTTCGCCATTATAATGGTTGTTGCAGTGTTGATATTTGTTAAAATTTTATTGGCTAAAAATATCTGCTTTTTCCCAGGGAATTTGTGTGATTTTTACAACTACGAATTTCCCTAAGAGAATGCTTATGGGGAAAGGCTTAAATATAGTGAAATTTGGGGTGGGATGTTTTACCCACAGTCCCATTGATAACTCGTTTGAATCCTGCTATAGTTTCTATGTGCTTGTGGGCGCAAGCCCCGTTCAGCTAAGGTATTCCTAAGCTGAAGGCAAGCACAACAAAGACTCCGCCTTGTGGCGGTGTTTTTGTTTTTATTCATCTTCTATCCCCTCCGTAAAGAGTTTTTGTTGTCCATTTTTTATCTTTGTATATAGCATCACACTCCAAAATGTTATATTGCCATCTCCAACTCTCCGTAACACAGTTCTTACTTTTATTCTTTTTTCTCCGATTATTGCTATCAACCCCCAGTATTCAACTTCCTTGGTTGGAGCCAAACCATCTGTCAGGGATTTTTTACCTACACGCATCAGTTGTTTTCTATACTCCTGAATCGTTCCCGACTTGCGTATAATTTCCAACCCCAAAGGCAGGAGATTGAACTTAAACAGTTGCTCTCGCTTGTTCCTTTCCCTGCGTGCCGAAAACTGAAGGTGGTGGAATCCATCAGAGTTCAGCACGACATCTGTTTTGAAATAAGGGCTATAGAGCGTCTTTTGAGCCAAAAAGGTTTCTCTGGCTTTCTCTCGTCTTTTGTTGAAATACTCTGCGTTTGGTTCCATAGATTCCAGTATAATAGCATTTCGTTTCAAGATTAAAAGGTTCTGAATAAAACATAGTTACAATGTTGCTTGAAGGCTTGGGATATAAATAGTCGCGTCATTTTTCCTCTCAAACACCGTTCTAACGTCCTCCACGATTCGACCCTGCAAAGACAAATTTGGTTACCAGCTGGGTGTTGTAAATTACCCACAGCCTCATTGATAGTTCTCTTGAATCCTGCTATAGTCTTTATGTGCTTGTGGGGCGTCAGCCCTATTCGGCTAATACATAAGCTGAAGGCAAGCACGAACAAAGATACCGCCATAGGGCGGTGTTTTTGTTTTAATCTTCGTCAGGATTGCCTTTCATGGTGCTATAGAGTTTCATATCTCGGTATTTATTTGTTATCCATGCTGGCACAACACTCCAAAAATGCATCGTGCCATTATCACCAATTTTTCTGATTATCACTTTTACTTTTCGCCCGTCAATAATAGCTATCAAACCCCAATATTTCACTGGCTTTGTTTTTTTCTCTTTTTTCTTATAACTTTTGACCTCAAACTCTTTGATTGTTTCCTCAAACTCTTGGCAAGTAGTTGAGATTGTTACCAGCTTTACCGCCAAAGGAAGTAGCTTGAAGCGTAATACTTGAGATGACCTTTCTCTTTCTGTATGTGCCCCCTTGAAGATAATATGATTGAACCCCTCTGCCGTGAAGTATATATCTTGCTTGAAAACTGGCGAGGAAACTTTCCTAATGCCATTATAAAAGCTTTGGGCGTCCTCTCGCAGTTTTTCGTAGTTGGATAGGTCTTCCATGAAAATCAGTCTATAGGATTTTTGTTTTAAAGAAAAGCGAGCAAGAGTGATTATATCGGCTGCCCGAGTAGAGTGTGCAGATTATCCGAAGAAGTATTTATTAAACTATTCAATTCTCGTTGAATACTAGCCCAATTTACAGTTCTGAACCCGTCCAACACGCGACCCCCAAAGTATCGTGCGACCTTTCTCGTACTCCAACCTTGTAACACAAGGTTGACCGCATCTTACCTAACCTTAGGCATATATGGATTTTTTGAATATAGCATATACATGATTTTAGATGTTATGGTGCTTCCAAGCTATTAAGACATTACGAGCTATTGACATATTATACTAACAGTAGTATAATAGAAAGCAGTTCTTTTAATAAATTGCGAGTTTTGCTACAGCAAAAAGTGCCTTATTTTTAAGACATTTTCTGCTGTGGCAAAGCATTCAGCTAAGCCAAGTCCATGGTGGGCAACAGCACGGTCAACCCGATGCGTCCCAAGTTTTTCGAGGGATGTGTCACAACCAAGAAAGGATGAGTAGCCATGGCTACACCGTCTGACATCAGCGTAGGACTTGTACACGAGCTCGCCATTACTGCCTGCAAGGTGGGGTGGGAACCCAAAGATTTCGCAACTCTCGCGCACAGCGAGGACAAGCTCCGTGAGCTTCTCCCGTTCGTCCGAGGCTGTGGCGAAATCACGGTCATTCGTCATCTCATCGACTGCGACGCCGACCCCTTCACGCCCAACGGCTGGAAAGTGGAAGAGCACCGCAAGGGTGGCGAGTTGACGTGGGACCAGACCAAGGTCAACCTCTATCTCTCCTCGAACCAGATTGGTGACAGAGTCATCAAGGGCGATAAGCTCCGCCGCGAGCTCGCTTCGGAGCCCGTGCTCAACGCCAACGTGCTCGACTATCTCTTCGCCCATCCTGACCTCATTCCCGAGGAATGGAAGGTGGACGCCGAGGGTCGCACCCGCTACATCTTTTTCTGGGGTACAATCTACCGCGACTCGGGTGGCGGCCTGTGCGTCCGCTGCCTCTACTGGTACGGCGGCAGATGGCTCTGGTTCTGCGACTGGCTTGCCCACGGCTGGTACGTCGACGGCCCTGCGGCTCTGCTCGCAAGCTAGCTCTTGGGCTTTAGTTCCTTTGGTCTCCTGACCTTGGAACTTTGCCCTTGGAAACAAAACGCTCGCCCAAATAGCGTTGACCTGAAGAAGGTCAGAATGAGGAGCCCCGTGCAGCAATGTACGGGGCTTTCACTTTTTGTATGCTAAAATATAAAACGGCAGTAGGTGAATATGTGAGAGATCAAGGTTTCTCGCTACCGAACCCAGTATCCATACATCGAGAGTATCCGCGATCATGGTTTCGGATAGAGTGGTGTATGTAGACACTTCATAAAAAATGAAGATACTTGGTATCGCGTGCTATGGCATTTAAGATGTCGAATACGACACAACCTTAAGAGTATTCAAGAGGTGGTATATAGATGGCACGCTTTACGTAACCGCAACTCGGATGGCAACCTGTACGTCCGCTACCTCTACTGGAACGGCGGCAGATGGAACTGGAACTACAACTGGCTTGACAACGACTGGAACGTCAACAACCCTGCGGCTCTGCTCGCTACTCTCTTCATTTCTCCTTCGCCTTTGGCGGGGAGTTTTGTTTTTGTAACTGCCCGCTCCACCCTCCAAGCATCTTGCCAATCTCATCAATCTTAACTGATAAGGCAATATATTTTTTGTTATCCAGTGATTTTGTTTCCCAAAGAACCATGAGTAGTATTTTCAAAGCATCAACTTTTCTTATTGCTACACGAACGTATGGATGTTTTTCATCACGCGAAAGAAAGCTTGCAGCAGCTATCGCCTCGACACTCTCGATAAACAAAACATCAATCCTTTGGCCGAGTGAATGCCGATGCAATTTTGGTAATGCTTGATAGT
>JBBTUF010000014.1:0-7463 GCA_038063855.1 Patescibacteria group bacterium | reverse complement strand
AGAAGGTATGGCAGGCGACAATGCAGGTATTCTTATTCGTGGCGTAAAGAAAGAAGATATTACGCGCGGTCAGGTGCTTGCTAAGCCAGGTTCTGTTACTCCTCACACTGATTTTGAGGCAGAAGTATACATTTTGACAAAAGAGGAAGGTGGTCGCCACACGCCATTTTTTGCAGGATACAAGCCACAGTTTTACATTCGTACAACTGATGTAACGGGCGAAGTGACGCTTCCTACCGGTACCGAAATGGTTATGCCAGGCGACACTATGAAATTTGTCGTCAAGCTTATTCAGCCAGTAGCACTCGAGGAGCGTCAACGCTTTGCTATCCGCGAAGGCGGTAAAACGGTTGGAGCAGGTGTTGTAACCAAAATCATTAAATAATACATGGCAACCAAAGCGGCCGTAGCAGTACCCGAAAAAAACAAACTTCGCATTCGTATTCGCGCGTATGACAATAAGGTCATCGATGCGTCAGTGCGACAGATTGTTGATACTGCTCGCCGCTATGGTGGCGATATCGTAGGGCCGGTGCCACTTCCGACAGAAATTCGAAAGTACACCGTAAACCGCTCAACATTCGTTCACAAGAACGCTCGTGAGCAATTCGAAATGCGTGTTCATAAACGCATTGTCGATATCATGGAGCCGAGCGCAAAAATCATCGATGCCTTAACGAATCTTAATCTCCCCGCCGGCGTCGACATTGAAGTAAAGATGTAGATTTTTGGATGGCCGACAACAAAAAACTACCCGTAAGGGTAGTTTTTTGTTGAGTATAAAAAAACGCCCCAAGTCATCCGTGACTTGGGGCGGTGTGGTTTTAGTATTTGGACGTCCGGCGTCCAAATTGCTAAATTGGTAGTCGAACTACCAATTTAGCCCACGATCCGTATTTTTATAGGGGTTGTAGTTTTTATCTCATGGGCATATAATCCGACATATGAAAAAGGACTCCAAGAAATTAGTAAAAAAGCCATTTAATATAGAGCATGAAATTCGCGGGCTTGGCGTGATGGTTGAGCATGTTGATCATAAGCTAACTCTTGTGGGTGAGGTTCTCGCTTCTCATACAAAACTACTTGAGGCACATACGAAACAGCTCGAACTCCATACTGAAATGATCGGAGGTCTTGTTATGGATGTTGAGGTTATTAAATCAGACATCGAATTCATAAAGCATGGTTTTAAGAAAAAAGTAGATATCGAAGAATTTGCTGCACTTGAGCGTCGTGTAATTCTTCTTGAAAAACGTCGCTGAAAAGTACAGAAATAAAAAAAACGCCCCGAGTCATCCGTGACTTGGGGCGGTTGTTCTTGATGCTATTGTAAAAGTGCTAGGGTGGCGGTTCGCGATGAGCATGGAATGAATTTGCAGATTGCCTCGCGGAGCTGGGCGAGAGAGATCGGCTTCTTGAGGAATGCGTTACATCCGGCGGCGATGGAGTCTTCCTCGTTTTTACGAGTGTCGGATGCCGTCAACATGATGATTGGAAGTTTGGGGAAGTGTCGGCGCATTATTCTAGTTGCCTCGATCCCGTTCATCGCCGGCATGAGCATATCCATTATTACGAGATCGGGAATGTGCGCTTCACACGTTACTTCGCCTTCGATTCCATCATGAGCGACGAAAATTTTGAAATCGCCGATTCTCTTCAGCATTGAGCGCAGAATCACGATAAAATCTCTGTTGTCTTCCACTATCAAGATTCGTTTCTTCATTCTCAACCTCCTTGGGTAAAGAAATATTTACCTTTCATATTTAAGCATGTTTAGAATTTTATGTCAAATAAAATTCCCCCTATACTTTTCGTGAAATTATTTTTGCCTCTACAAGGTGCTCAAGAATTCTTTCTCGTGGCATCAAAACCACGATTTTGATTTTTTCTTCGTGCCCGAAGTACATGCGCGAAAGTCTTTTATATTCTTCGTGAATTCGGTTTTGACCACCAATCTCTTCATCAAAAAAAACAATGATAGTGTTGACTCTGTAACCTTGACTGAGCAAAAGCGTTAGTTCGTGTGACAGCGTATTGCCAGTTCGTAGCACATCGTCTACTAATGCGAATGGCTGCTTGGTGTCCATTTTTTCTCGGACACGAGAATAGGAGTCTATGGTTGCGATTGGACACGAAAGCAATCCCATGATCGGCATAATAGCGCCAGTTCCAACACAACCAAAACGATATTTTGCATACCGCATTTCGTCAGGAAAAATCTTTTTGAGTGCATTTTCGAACATGTGGGCGATGTCTTTGCGGATTGGTGGATTTGGGCCGATGATTTGTGGGAGAGCGACGTCGATTTTCATTTCGTCGTCTGGTGACTCTGCTATTCTGATTGCGCCTGCGTTGTAGAGGTATTTTACGAGTTCTGCTTCATTCAATTTTTTTGTGGCCATGAGAGGTCTCCTTTTCAAGGTGGGTTTCTTTCCTTGTACGCTTGCAGGCGATTCTTGTCAAATTAAACTCTATGTGCTACAAATAGACCATGTTTTCTAGAGATATTGTCTAGAAAGGGAGCGGCTTTAGGTGCCTTTTGGCTCCGCCGTGGCGGGGTATTTTTTATGAAAAAATTCATTTTAGGTAAAAAAGTTGAAATGAGTCAAATTTTTGACAAAGATGGCATCGTGATCCCACTTACGGTTGTTCAGGCCGGCCCGATGGAAGTAACCCAAGTAAAAACAAAAGAAGTTGATGGCTATCAGTCGGTACAAGTTGCAGTTGGGAAAACACGATGTGAATTCAAGGCTGATGGTACTTTTGAAAAAGGGTCAAAACTCGATGTTTCAATATTTAAAGAAGGCGATATCGTAAAAGTTTCCGGCAAAGTTAAGGGACGCGGGTTTCAAGGTGTGGTAAAGCGTCATGGTTTTGCAGGTGGCCCACGCACTCACGGTCAAAAGCATAGTGAGCGCGCCCCAGGGTCTATCGGTGCGGTGTGGCCGCAACGGGTAGTAAAGGGTACGCGCATGGGCGGGCGCATGGGCGGCAATCGCGTTTCAATCCTTGGTTTGAAAATTGTAAAAGTTGATGTTGAAAAAAATCTATTGTATATTCGCGGTGCAGTGCCGGGTGCACGGGGCACACTGTTAGAAGTTACTGCATAAATTTCTATGGAACAGCCACTCTACAATCAGCTCGGAGAAAATATTGGTACAGTCGCATTGTCTGAAAAACTTTTTGGCGTTCGCTGGAATCCCGACATGGTACACGAAGTAGTACGCCTTTTAATGACATCACGCCGCAGAAGTACTGCACATGTTAAAGATCGTGGTGATGTATCGGGTGGAGGTAAAAAGCCTTGGCGCCAAAAGGGAACTGGTCGTGCGAGGCACGGTTCAACTCGCTCGCCCCTGTGGGTTGGAGGTGGTGTTACCCACGGCCCAAACAAGGCAAAAAATTATGTTCGCAAAATTAATATCGCAACCAGACGTCGCGCGCTTGCAGTCGTACTTTCAAAAAAATTAAAAGATGGCGAAATATTTTTTGTTGATCAAATTTCGATGTCTGAACCGAAGACAAAAATTGCCGCAGAAACTATTAAAAAATTTGCGGGCGCCGTTGGTGCTTCAAATTTTGCTAACCGCGGAGGTCGCACACTTATTCTGCTTGAAAAGTCTGCGCCAGAGACAATTCGTGCATTCCGAAATTTACCGTATGTCACTATCGAAGAGTCACGCAACGTGAATGTCGAAAAAGCACTTATACCAAAATATCTAGTGCTTACAAAAGAATCGCTTTCACATATCAAAGTATAATATTTTTATGGCACTATTCGATTTTTTAAAAAAACAAAAGAAACAAACTAGTCTTGATATGAGGCAGGAACGAAAAAGCGTAAAGCCAGCGCCTGAAAAAGTCGAGCTCGTTGAATCAAAAGAAAAGCCTGCAAGTGTGCCACTTATTCCTGCGAGCAGTTTTGTATTAATTTCTCCGCACGTTACTGAACGCGCGCGTTCTGCATCTCAAAATGGGCAATACACATTTCGCGTTAAGCCGGACGCAACAAAGCGAACGGTTCGCGAATCGATCGAGCGATTTTATAAAGTGCATGTTACCGCTGTTCAAATTGTAAAAGTTCACGAAAAACCTCGTCGTCGCGGATTGACAGAAGGGGTTAAAAAGGGTTATAAGAAAGCTGTGGTGGCTCTCCGTCAAGGGGAAGCCATCGATATTTTTTAATTAGATATGAAAACATACGCACCACGTACTCCATCGCGAAGACATATGACCGGTATTTTGTACCGTGGTGTTTTAACGCCGAAGGCGCCCGAGAAGGCTTTGACCACTGGGTTCCAACGTCATGTTGGTCGCAACAATGTCGGTCGCATTACTGTTCGGCATAAAGGGGGTGGTCACAAGCGTCGGTATCGTCTTGTTTCTTTCGCCTATGATAAAAAAGAAATTCCAGCACGCATTACTGCAATTGAATACGATCCAAATCGTACCGGTTTTATTGCGTTGTTGTTATACAAAGATGGCGAGCGAAGATATGTACTTGCAGGGCGCGACATGAAAGAAGGTGGTGAGGTTTTGTATTCTGAAACCGCTCCCGTGCGTTCGGGGAACGCATTGCCACTTGGCAAATTAGTGCCAGGCACATTTGTATACAATATTGAATTCAAGCCCGAAGGTGGCGCACGCCTTGTGCGATCAGCGGGCTCCTTTGCCGAAGTCGTCGCTCAAGAAGGCAAGTATACCAGTCTAAAATTACCTTCAAAAGAAATCCGTAAAGTGCCTTCGAAGTCGTGGGCAACTATTGGCAGTCCATCAAACGAAGAGCACATGTTTGTTACGATTGGTAAAGCAGGTCGTTCTCGTTGGATGGGTATTCGCCCAACAGTGCGAGGATCTGCAATGAATCCCGTTGACCATCCATACGGTGGAGGGGAAGGTCGTCAAATGCGAGGCACAAGGCGGCCAAAAAACATGTGGGGTCGTGGAACCAGAGGAGTTAAGACACGCGACAAGAAGAAATATTCACAACACTTAATTGTTGCTCGCCGCATTAAACGAAAATAATTATATGTCACGATCACTCAAAAAAGGCCCATTCATCGATCCAAAACTTCTCGAAAAAGTGAAGCGCCAGAAGCCGCACTCAAAAGAGATAATTAAAACATGGAGTCGCGCATCACAAATTTCTCCCGAAATGGTTGGCCATACATTTGGTGTGCATAATGGTAAAGATTTTATTAATGTATTTATTGTTGAAGAAATGGTTGGCCATCGATTGGGTGAATTTAGCTTGACTCGCAAGTTTGTTCGCCATGGAGGTAAGATGCAGAAAGAAATTGAAGCTGCAGCAAAATTAAAAGAGCAAGAAGCTTCTAAGGCCGCTAAAAAATAAGATACGTATATGACACAAGTAACCGCATCAATAAAGTCACTTCGAATCGCTCCGCGTAAGGTGCGGCTTGTTACGGATCTCATTAAAGGTCTTGAAGTAACTCTTGCCCAACAGCAATTGCGTTATTTTGCAAAGCGTTCTGCAGAGCCAATCGAAAAACTTGTTAAAAGTGCGGTTGCGAATGCTCGTAACAATGCTAAGATAGCAGCTCACGAAAATCTATACATCAAGGACATTCGAGTTGATGAAGGTCGTGTATTAAAACGTCAAATGCCGCGTGCACGCGGGCGCGCAGGCCTTATCAAAAAGCGATCAAGTCGTGTTGCTCTTACGATTGAGACACGTTCGATTGGCACGGGAGATAAGAAATAAATATGTCACACTCAGTTCATCCATATGCACACAGAATCGGCATTCTTCGCGATTGGAAAAGCCGATGGTTTCAAAAGAAAAACTTTGCACTTTTTCTCAAAGAAGACGTTCGCACGCGCGAGTGGCTTATGAAGAAGTTGCGCTCTCTTATGGTGTCTGAGATTCATATCGAACGATCACGCAATACCGTTATGATTTTTATAAAAACTCCTCGTCCGGGTCTTTTGATTGGTCGTGGCGGAGAGAGTATTGAAAAACTTCGAAAAGAAATTCAGGCAAAAATGAAATTTAAAGAGCTAAAAGTTACGATCGAAGAGATTAAAAATCCGTATGCTGATGCGTATGTTGTCGCGCGCCTCGTTGTACAAGATCTTGAAAAGCGTTTGCCGTTTCGTCGTACACTCAAGCAAAATATTGAGAAAGTTATGACATCAGGTGGTGTGAAGGGGGTTCGCATTCAACTTTCAGGTCGTCTTGATGGTTCTGAAATGTCGCGCACAGAGTGGCTTCGCAAGGGGTTAATTCCACTTCAGACACTTCGTGCTGACGTAAATTTTGCTCGCGATACAGCAGTTTTGCCATATGGTACGATTGGCGCTCGCGTATGGATTTATAAGGGAGAAGTATTTGATCCCGAGAAAACAGGTGAAAAATCCAAGGAGAAATAAATATGTTAGTCCCTAAGAAAGTAAAACATCGAAAATGGCAAAAGGGTCGCTCGCGTAAGCGTCAAATAGAAACACGCGGTACTGAACTCGCATTTGGTGCGTTTGGTCTGAAGGCTGCAGGTTCCGCATGGGTTACCAGCCGTCAAATCGAGGCCGCTCGAAAAGCGATGACCCGATATGTGCAACGAGGCGGCAAGATTTGGATTCGTATTTTTCCTGACAAGCCAATAACGCGCCGTCCGCCCGAAGTAACGATGGGTGGAGGCAAAGGTGCTGTCGAATACTATGTTTTTCCTGTTCGCCCCGGTAGAATACTTTTTGAAATGGATGGTATTTCTCGTGAGATTGCTATGGAAGCATTGCGTCGTGCGGGAGGAAAATTGCCCATGAAAACTAAATTCAAGGAGCGCATATGAAATTGAAAGAATTAAAAACAAAGACAAAGTCCGAGCTCGAAGAAACTCTTCGCATAACTTCTCAACATATTGCAGAATCGCAATTTTATCATGCGCAAGCCCGAAGCAAGAATGTAAAAGAAGTTAAAGAATTACGTCGACTTCGCGCACGCATTTTAACACTCTTGAAAGGAGATATACAATAATATGGATACACCAAAAAAACTAGTTCAACAATTAAAGGGAACAGTCGTTTCAACTAAAATGATGCGTACGGTTGTTGTGGAAGTAACACGATTAAAAAAACATCCACGATATCATAAATATATTCGCGAAACAAAACGATATAAGGCACATAATGATGATGCGAGTGTAAGTGAAGGTGATTCGGTGACGATTGAGCTTACGCGCCCGATGTCTCGTGATAAGCGATGGCGGGTTCTTGATGTATCAAAAGAGGAGAAAACAATATGATTCAAGATAGATCATTACTCGTTGTTGCAGATAACACAGGTGCGAAGATTATTCGCGTCTTTAAGATTCTTGGCGGTTCAAAGCGTCGGTATGCGCGAATTGGTGATGTGGTCGTTGCCTCTGTGCAAACCGCAGAACCACGAAAACAACTCAAGAAAAAAGAAATTGTCAGAGCAGTTATTGTGCGAACACGAGCACCGT
>JBBTUF010000013.1:0-5912 GCA_038063855.1 Patescibacteria group bacterium | reverse complement strand
CGCAAGTAAAGCTCCAATCAAAGTTCATTCCACCTCCCCAGCCAGCAGTCGCAGGAACTCTATATCCAGAGGGGCCATCAAAAATGGCATTATACATATTTGGCGGACCGCATGTTGCATTAAGACAACCAAGGGGAATATTGCAATCAGTATCCCCGCAATCCCCGCCAGTTGGTGCCCCACAATCGTATTCAAATTCATAACGATATGGAGGAATAATACAAAGCCCACAATTACAACAAATCGCCATAAGATTATCGCCACCTTTAAGGTTTTGTTCATTTTTACTTTTCCAGCAATCAGGAATTGTTACAAATGTATCAATATATTGGCTAACTTGAGCTTGAGCAGTTTGAGGAACAAGCGCTGAGAAAAAACCATCTAAAATTGATTTTTTATGGGTTTTGTAAAAAACACTATTCTCTGGAGATATGCTTACCTGTGTTGACGGTGAGTATGGTTGATATAAAATTGTGCTTTTCTTTTTATATTGCTGGCGTTCCATTGCCCAAAGCTGGGGGAAAAGATTCACTGCTCGCTTTGCACTTTCAACATCCTCTTTTGTTTGATATGCATTATGATCAGCCATTACAACTACAGTTCGCTTTAAAAAATCGAAAACATTTTGTTCGGTTGTAAATGCTACCTTGTCTTCCTCTTTCATCCAACCCATCTTAATAAAACCGTCTTGCATACTTACGAGACTCTTAAGATAATACGTTGGGAAAAGGTTTTTGGCGATCTTCATTTCTTCCATTTTAGAAGTTAGAGCGCTCTCGGAGACTACAAGAGTGCTTGCAGTCTGCCGATATGCCTCTATAGAATCATAGATTCCTTTCAATTGCGGATTTTCTTGCATATTTTTCTTCAATAAAATACTTGGCTGTATGGCAACATATGGCTTTTGTGGTTCATTGGATTTACCTATATTTGTTTGTGGGTAACGATTTTCTGTTTTTTGGTCAGTATTACCTTTGCGAACGGGCAACAATTGCACAAAAATAAGTAAAAATGCGACCACAAATAGAACGGAGAAGGCTAAAATTGTTTTCCGAAAAGCATGAAACATAGCTACTAACACTATACACCCCAAAAACTCTCTTATCCACACAAAGTAAACTGTTTATCAACAAGAAAATGATACACTATATGGTAGCGAAACCTATAAAAATATTTTTAATGGTCTCGTGTTTCATTGAACTATTTACCTTCGAAAAAATTGATTTTAATAGTCGCAAGCCTCTTTATGGCAGGGGGTATAATATTTCTCGTCTCCGCAAAGAATGCTCCAAAACCCACGAAACTAAGTAAAATTTCGGTCTTAAACCAAAAAGAACCGGCTACTGATATTGACCGTGATGGAATAGAAGATTGGCAAGAGGTTCTTGCGGGCACCGACCCAAAAGATCCTAATTCGAAACCCACAAAAGATCAACTAACAAATATAAGCCCTGATACCTCTCTTCCTCTAGAGCAAAACGTTCAGAATAACTCCGCGCCAACCAAAGCAATACTGGAAAACTTTTCACAATTTTATAAAAATCAAGCGGCAAACACAAGTGACGTGACATATGATCTAACTGATCCCGCAACTCAAAAACTTTTTATAAAGCCCGGCGTGGACGAGGCTAAAAAAGTTCTTGGACTTCGAAACCCTTTTAAAGAACAAGACATTGTAATAAGTGATACTGCAACGCTTCGAGATTATTTTAATGAAGTAGCACGCGTTACTCAAAAAAACTTCCCCTCAAAACCAGGAGACCCAAACTACACAAATGAAATACTAACTATCTATGCTCTTGCAACAAATCTTCAAGAATCGAGCGAGCAGATAAGTAAAGAAGAATTTACAAAGCAGCTGCAAACACTTGCACCATATCGCTCACAATACCTACACGCTACTAATGACCTAAAAAAAATCTCTACACCTCGGGCCGCGATTCAAACACAAATTGACTTTTTGAATTCATTTGCCAATACATCGCTTGCGCTTGAAGAAATAATGAACTTTGACCATGACCCAATTCTTGGTTCAGTTGGAATGCAAATGTATCTTAACGAATTTATTACAAGTAACAATACTTTTATTAAAATAAAAAAAATCCTTAGAGATAACGCAATTGTATTTAACAAAGATGAGCCGGCGTTTGAATTTCAGACAGATTATCTAGCAAAAACAAATTAATGAAACAAAAGATCTCGCCAAAAGCTATAAAAATTTTTACTGGAGTAATTGTTTCTATCATAATATTTGGTTGTACTCCTCCTCAAGCTCACGCAACAGTACCAGTATGGGACGTGGGAGCTTTTGGTTCTATACCGCCGTTGATTATAGCGCGATCGGCGCCACCTGGTTCACAACATAGTAAAGAATCCAGCATAGTATCACTGACTTACGACCAAATTATTGACGCAATAATTCCATCGTGGGACGGAGTAGTAAACACTTTAGCAAAAGAGCTTATTCAAGAGATTAAACGAGAAACGATTGATTGGATAAAAAATGGGTTTGAAGGCAAGCCTCTATTTTTGCAAGACCCACAAAAGTTTTTCACTAATTTTGGAGATCAGGCGTCAGCAGTATTTATTCAAGATATTGCAAACGAAGTTGGTGTAGATCCAGGCTTCTTCTGTAATCCTAATTTCGGCTTACAATTTTCACTCGATATCGGAACAGCTGGTCGTGGCAGTTATTTTGGCCAATATGGCCGTGGCCGATGCACCATATCACAGGTCGTCAACAATGTGGATAGTTTTTATGAAGATTTTTCAAATGGCGACTGGAAAGCTCTTATAATGGCCCAACAAAGCAACAACAACCCAATGGGTTCATATATGCAGGCACTTCTTGAAGAAACAAGAATACGAGAAGAAGCTGAAGGATTTTATGATAAAGTAACACAGTACGGTGGTGGATACCTACCAACAGTTGAATGTGCGAGTCGAAACTCTGCGGGTTGTCGAAGTTTTTCGATCAAAACACCTTCAAAAGCAATTGCTGACCGTGTTACACATTCGGTGGGGCTTGATTTTGGAGAGTTGATGAGTGCCGATGAAGTAAGTGAAGTTATAGCCACTTTACTCGATCTAGCTATCCGAGAAGGCATAAAATCTTTTATGGACTGGTCTAGTTAAACATGAATACATTCTTTAAAAAAATTCTTCCCGTCATCCTGATTATTGCTATATTCTCGGTATCTTTGCCGATTGTGAATGCTCAAGTTTTTCCTCCACCTGGAGCGGCTACCAAGGGAAGTGATACCGCATGCTCATGGCAGAGCCCGACTTCGTGGTTCACTTCTTGTTTGCTTGTAGGTGTCAACTATATTCTTGAGCTGGTTCTAAAAATCTTTGTCTGGGGTATCACATTTGCTGGCGCCATATTAAATATGATCATAAAAGTACAAAATGGGGCGTTTTATGACCAGCCTATGGTTAATATCGGCTGGAAAATTGCTCGCGATGTAGTAAATATATTTTACGTACTATTTTTGCTGATTATCGCAATCGCCACAATTCTTGGTATTTCAAGTTATGGCATGAAACAGCTCTTGTGGAAACTGATACTTTCGGCGCTTCTCGTAAACTTTAGCCTTCCGCTTGGAGGAATTATTATTGATGCATCAAATGCGCTCGGCAATTCATTTTATCTTCAAATGGGCACGCCAGTAGCGGGATCCCCCGATAGAGACCTCGCAAAAACATTTGTAAAAGGCTTCCAAACTCAAAAAGCATATCAAAGCAACCCTGATCAAACAGGTCCTTCAAATGGATCTACCTCAACGCTTATTAATATCGCGATTGCATACATTATAGGCATCATCCTCGTGTGTATCACTGTATTTACAATGCTTGCGGCATGTTTTTTGCTTGTTGCACGCATAGTTATTCTTTGGATTGTACTTATTCTTTCACCATTTGCATTTTTGTTTATGGTACTGCCACGAACCTCCTCTATATCAAACAAGTGGTTTGAGACTTTATTTAACCAGTCATTTTTCTACCCCGCATACATGTTTATGCTTTATATTGTTTTTAAAGCAATTGACGGTGGGGTTATTACTAAATTTTTCAAAGATGCAGACACTGATCCTACAATCGCGAATGCTCTCCGAGACACGGGCTTTGGATCTCAAACGACCCTTTCTGCATCGCCATATCTTATACTGAGTGGGGTAACTTTGGGAGTTTTTCTTATCGCGGCACTCGTTGTTGCAAAATCGATGGGCGCGTATGGTGCTAGTGCGGCGATGGCGTATGGGCAAAAAGCAGCGCAATCTGCAAAATCGTACGCAGGTGCCGGCGCAAAACGAACATACGAGAAAGTAGCAGGAAGCTCCGCCGCAGCTGCTACGCTTGGGCACGTACCGCTCGTACGGAGAGCTGTTGCAACTGCTATGCAACATAATGCCGAAGCGCAAGCATATCGCGGTAAAACTGATGCGGCGAAGATGAAAAACCTTGATCCAAAATCACAAGCGAGAATATTTAGTACACTGTCGGCAAAAGGTCAGGCGGAAGCACTTAAAAGTATGGATGATAAGCGAAAGGGTCAGGTTGCTCAACATCTCAACGGCGCGAATGCTACACAAATTGGAAATGCGCTCGTAAGACATGGTGGTGAACTTGGCATAGATGAAACATCAGCAAGGCAAAATGCCGCGGCCTTTATCGCCCAAAGTCAGGGTGGCACGCACGCGGCAATGCAAATGCTTCATAATGAATACAAAGGAGAAGTTGCCCCTCACACAGACACACCTGAAGGCGATGTTTACGCTCGTAAACTTGATGATTTTATGAAAAACATGACCCCAGATCAACGCAAAAGCATATATAATAACCAATCAGACAAACAAGAAAACGAGCAGGCGCACGTGCAAGATTATTTCCTCAACAATGAGAAGAATCTTAATGCTTTCACGCAAAATCGCGAAGGTATTAATACTGGGAATGAATTCTTATCAAAAATTTATACACGCCTTGGTGCACGCAACGCACCCGAAATGACGGATCTCATAAAAAACCGATATAAAAATAAGGGGTTGTCAGATGTAATAAGTGCTGATATAGGAGTCAATATGGTCATGGCGCCACATACAGTAACGGTGCATGAAAAATCTGATGATAAATTGTCTGAAATCGCAAAAGCTATCGCAGCTGCAAGTGGGGGCCCATGAACACAACCGACACCGTAATACATAATTTTATGAAAACATTTACACAACAAGAGATATTGGATCGATATGACAAATTGCCACAAGCAGTTCGCGACGCAATTTTTTCGGATTCAAATAGCGATAAAATGCTTTCCATTGGTCGTAAACACGGGCTTTTACTTAATAAGATCGGCGTACTTGCCGCCGAAACAGGCTATGTAATGGTTGGCCTTACACATCCAAATGAATTTGTTGGTCGGCTTGCCGAGATTTTTCAAATCGCACCAATGAAAGCGAAAGAAATCGCCGAAGATATTAACGAGCAAGTTTTTAAACCAATTCGTGAGCATCTTTCAGCACTTCACGACATGTCAGACGCAAGCACTGAACCAAAAAAACCAGAATCGTTTGCGCCAGCCATGCAAAAAAAAGTTGAAGAGAAACCATCATTTGTAGCGCCTATGATATTCCCCGAAAAAATCCCCCCCACGCTTAGCGTGGGTTCTGGCACGCTGAGCGTGCCCACAAATTCTGACATGCCAACCTTTAGAAAAATGCCTCTCGAGCCATCAGGTTCGTGGAAACCTCCACAACCAATTACGCCTGTTTTTGATCAAATGCGAAAACAAGCAAGCTCGCCATCATCGCAAAATCCAGCTAAACAATCGCAACAGGCAGCCCAAAAGCCTGATCCATACCACGAACAAGTCGGTATGGACGCTCCTTCAGCGGCAAGCACAACGCCGCCACCAATAG
>JBBTUF010000012.1:0-2623 GCA_038063855.1 Patescibacteria group bacterium | reverse complement strand
TTACGTTTTTTGAAATCTGCCCACAACGATAAAACACCGAGCGCTAAAAACAAGCCCGCTTCAAACCAGTTTTGCTTGCCGACTGCTTCAATGAGCGCAATACCAAAGAAGATTATAAATACGGCGATATTTGGAAACCCAACATTCATACCCTAAAAATCGCATGAAAAGACTATGTTTGCAATGATGTTATTTGTTTTGGCTCTTGAGCGACAACGCAAAAATCGCAATGTAGAAAATAAGGCCAAGCGCGCAGATTGGTAAGCCAAGTACATATGCCGAGAGCCCTTTGCTAAAAAGCAGCGGCAATTCACCTATCGTAAAATATCCAGCAAACAATATTCCCATAAAAGATATCGATGCGAGAGCGCGCAATGCGCTTTTTTCATTTATACGGCTTTGCAAATAGAGGCCAGCAAAAATTGTTAATGCAAGATACATTGCAAATCCGTAATAACAGGCTGGGTACCCAAGAAAATACGGGCACGATTCGTTGAGCGCGCACGTACCGCTAAAAAATTTCACTCCACTCAAATATCCTGAGAAAGCGAGCCCTGCAAGACTTAACGCAAGAATTGTTTTTTTCATATTTTCATTATTTTTTTGTAACATCAGTAACTGATGGCTCTTTGGAAACCTCAACTACCTTAAACCGCAGGCGGCCGATTACTTGCCCACTTGTTGTTTCAACATTTACGCGCCACCGGCCCGCATCGATATCACGCTTAAAAGAATATGTACGAAAACCGCCCTCGCGCCCACCCGTAATTAATAGACTGCTTTCCGTCACCGTAACCCACCCGCCCGAGGCGTCGTCATACTTTTGCCACACGTGAATAATATCGGTATTAAATGCTGCCGGCGAAAATATTGCTGTGTAGGCATATACGGCATCTTCAAGCGCTTTATGAAATGTACTACTCGGCACAAAATAGCCAAACCAACCAACATCTTCAGCCTCTACTACATAATTTCCACTACTATCACGAGTAACACCGTGATACACGCCCGCGTCTTTGAGTGCGAGCGGTAGTGGAGGAATAAGATTCAAAAAATATAATATATTTATCGTGGCATAAATACCCACAATGAGAGATAGCACCACCCATTTTTTATGCCTAAATTGAGCATTCGCAAAAACACCAAGAAACCATAAAAATACGCCGATTACAACAAGGCTTATGACTCCACTAATTAAAAATATATCCGTTCCAATCTTATGAAAAAATACGGGGACAATAAAAATGGCGAACGCAAAAATTGAAAGAAAAAATAATCCAATCTGAAACGTAAGTTGTGCATAATATTCTTTGAGGCGCTCGTTGGCAATAAACGCCAACGCAAGTAACAACAAAAATGGCCATGTTACCGAGAGCTCGGCGCTTCTGAAATAAAACACAAGAAAAACGCTGAGCAGACCGCCGAAGAAAAACTGCGACGTGGTAAGAAGCCAAAAATGTATGCGTGCGGAATCTCTTATGTCTGCCAGCTCATCGTGCCAATAATTGATCAGTAAAATACACACACCAACCGCAACAAGATGCACCCCAACCCATATATTTTCCCATAGCAAATCAACTCGCTTGAGAGTTACGGCATCGAATACGAACCCGCCTATAAGCGACAGCGACGCGATGGGCCGCTCGTTACGCTGATACCATTGGCGCGTACGCGTGATAAATACCTTCATATATATATAATCTCACAAAAAAGCTCTTCGGGGAACGAAGAGCTTTTTTTGTGATAGATTTACTTCTTCTTTGCTTTTTTTGGAGCTGCTACCTTTTTTGCGATTTTCTTTGCTATTTTTTCAGTAGTTGAGCTTATAGTCGCAGGCTTCTCAGCCTCTTTTTTAACTAATTCAGGTATTGGAGCCTTTGCCATAAGCAAGCTTATGATCTTATCAAGCTTGGCGTTGAGTGCCTCAATCTGTTTAAAATTATTTCCTGAATTGTTATTTGAATCTGAAAATTTGCGCTCGCTACGATTGTCATCATGTTTTTGATCAGTAGTCATTACGCCCTTGTCATAACACTCTTTGCAATACGTTGGGCGACCACCGGTTGGCAAAAATGGCACTTCACATTTCTTGCCACAGTTGCTACAGGTCGCTTGGTACATGCGACGCTCTTCAAAATTACCTCGGCCTGAATCCCTGCGATCAAAACTGCGCTCACCACCATCGCGAGATGGCATACCGTCACGTTCTTTCTCAAAACAATCACTGCAAAAAATCGGCCGTGCGCCGGTTGGTCGGAATGGCACTTGGCAGCGTTTGCCACACTTACTGCACACTGCGTCATGCATTTGTGATCGGTCATCACGCCCGCCAAAATTCTTTTTGCCGAACCTTCCGCCTCCACTCATTTTACTTCTGTTGAAATTAGCCATATGTGTAGTGGGCAAAGTGTATACTACTTTGCATTAAATAGCAAGGGCACCTCTACCTCACACCCTTATAACGCGATAAGAATTGCACCTGCTGAAACAAGTACCGCGCCAACTGCTTTTTGCCATGTAAGTGCCTCTCCGAGAAAAATTATTGCAAGTACCACTGCGAATACAATGCTGGTGCGATCAATCGCAACAACACCTGAGACTTTACCAACCTTGATTGCAAAAA
>JBBTUF010000011.1:0-4875 GCA_038063855.1 Patescibacteria group bacterium | reverse complement strand
GCCTCATCAGCTGCGCAACTTACGAGCGCGCAGGTAAGCGCCATTATCAACTTACTTCAATCGTTTGGAGCAGATGCGAGCGTAGTTGCAAATGTGCAAGCCTCGCTTACGGGTAACAACGGCAACCACTATGGCCAATGGTGTCATACGTTTAATACAAATCTTGGGGTGGGGAGTCGTGGGGTAGAAGTGCAGGCACTTATGACTGCTATAAGCAAAGAACCGGGAGGTCCACAAGCTTTTGGGACAAATGAACGTGGTAGAGTCGATGACATTACTTTTGAGGAAGGTCTTGCTTCATGGGTTACGAGTTTTCAGGAGCGTTTTCGAGACGAGATACTTACGCCATCAAGATTAAAATCCGGTACAGGTTATGTTGGTCCAGCAACTCGCAAGAAATTGAATCAATTGTATGGGTGCGGTAATACTGTAAAACCACCCGTCACTTTTTGTACGCAAGAGGCGAAGCAGTGTTCTGACGGGTCATATGTAAGTCGCACAGGACCAAGTTGTGCATTTGCCGCATGTCCTCCAGTAACACAAGCTTCAATAACAGTTCTTTCTCCAAATGGCGAAGAGATTTGGCCGATCGGTAGCACGCAAACAATCCGATGGAATAGCAATAATTTTAGCGGAGGCGTTGTAACTATTTACTTAAAAGATTCTAACTACAACCCAACAACAGAGGATAATCGCACACAGTATCTTGTGGTAAATCAGGCAGAAAATACTGGTAGTTATATATGGATTATTCCTAATTCTATTGGTGCGCAAAGTATTAAAACAGGCAGTAATTACAAAATCTACATAAGAGCTTCACAAACTACGTCGGGTGGTTTGTTAGATTATGATCATCCGGTGCAGAGCGATGATAGCGACGCGCCGTTTAGTATTGTTTCTCAATAAATTCTTCTAGTACAAGGCCTTTTGAGCCAAATTGAGCCCATCGCGTGTTGAGCTATTGCATATCCAAACGCTTGTGATATAATGGTGTTTAAAGGGCCTGCGGGCCTTTTAAAAATGGCGATTTTGTTCAAATCACAAATTTAAAATAAGCAAAATCGAAATCCTGCCAGGGCGGGGTGTTCGAAATTATTATTTACTAATATTTATGTAATTTCTCACATGTTTTCACGACTTACAAATTATCTTAAAGAAACTCGGCAAGAATTGCGTAAGGTCAATTGGCCAACGCGCACACAAACAATACAATACACAATTTTAGTTATTGTTATTTCGGTTGGTGTGGCAATATTTTTAGGGGTTATCGATTATGTTCTTAAATTAATTTTTAATAAATTTATTTTTCATATTTAAAAAGTATGCCTAAGCAAACATCAGAATTTGGGCGCAACTGGTACGCGGTGCATACATACTCGGGGTACGAAGATGCAGTGGCGCGAAATTTACGCCAACGCGTCGAGTCGATGGGTATGGAAGACAAGATTTTTAGTATTATTGTTCCCACCGAAAAACGAATTACCATCAAAGGCGGCAAGCGCAAAACCGTAGAAGAAAAAATTTACCCAGGATACGTGTTGATCGATATGGTGGTGACGGATGACTCATGGTACGTGGTTCGTAACACGCCACGGGTAACGGGTTTCGTAGGGGCGGGAGTAGTGCCAACACCACTTGAGCAACATGAAGTAGATAGTTTGCTGGTGCGGATGGATGCGAAAGAGCCACGACACAAGATATTGCTTCAAAAGGGTGATGCCGTACGAATTGCCGATGGACCATTTAAAGAAATGGAAGGGAAGGTCGAAGAGGTTGACGAAGAGCGAGGAAAGATTAAAGTACTGGTATCGTTGTTTGGTAGGGATACTCCAGTAGAGCTTGATCCGTTGCAGACAAAGAAATTATAGACTCGGCTAAAAATTTTGAGAGTGAGCGAAAAATTTATACTGCCGAGTCATAACCCCGCCCTCCGTGCGGAGAGCGGGGTGCTCAAATTTATTTATTCACTATGTTCATAAAAATTTGGCATGGCAAAACAAATTAAAATAAAAGTAAAATTACAGATTCCAGCGGGCAAGGCAACTCCAGCTCCACCCGTAGGTACAGCACTTGGACCTCACGGTATTAATCTGGGCGAATTTGTGTCGCGCTTCAATGATGGCACGCGTGAGCGAGGGAGCGACATTGTACCGGTTGAGGTAACAATTTTTGTTGATCGTTCATTTGAGATGGTGTTCAAAACTGCGCCAGCCAGCGACTTATTGCGCAAAGCGGCCCGACCTTTTGGCGAGGCTCGCCCTGACGGGGCGGCAGGCATTGAGAAGGGTTCTGGGACTCCGCTCCAAAATAAAGTCGGCAAGATTAGCAAGCAAGATTTGGAAACGATCGCCGCTAAAAAAATGGAAGACTTGAACGCAAACGATATCGAAGGCGCTAAAAAAATCATCGCAGGAACCGCAAGAAGCATGGGCATTGAGATACAAAAATAAAGCAATTATACGCTTGACCAAAGAACGCTCACAGTGATACCTTCACTGTGAGCGTTCTTTGATTTTCTAAATGGAAGGAGGGGAATTCAATGCCGATTAGTTTCGAAGCGGTTGTTGCGATGGGCAGAAATCGTGAAATTGGTGTGCGAAATAATCTTCCGTGGCCTCGAATGCGAGCCGATATGGATCGGTTTCGAGCTTTAACAATGTCGCACCCCGTAATTATGGGTCGCAATACGTGGGATTCACTGCCAAAACCACTTCTTGGGCGCACTAACATTGTCATTTCGCGGCGTGCTCAAAATATTCAGCCGCCAGGCATTCAAGCATTATCTTTTCACGAAGGTGTGCTCGAGGCGATTCGCTTACGCGTTTCGAAGGTCTTTGTTATCGGCGGGGCATCTATGTACGAGGAGGCGATGCGATTTACTGTACAGCGCTTGCATGTGACTGTGATTGACGCCAACTTTTCCTATGCTGACAGATTTTTTCCAGAGCTTTCTGAATCGGTGTGGCGTCTTGTGAGGAGGGAAGCTTTTTTTGCAGATGAAAAAAATCCCTATCCGTATTCGTTTCTTGAATTTGAGCGCCGAGAGAAAGGGGAAGTCAGATGAACATACCGTACAAGCCGTATCATGAGCGCAGTCCAGATTTACAATATCGTAATCTTCTCAAGCGAATCATACACGAAGGTGTTGTGATCATGCCGCAACAAGATGAGGCCGCGTGCATGGTTCTTGGGCATCAGATGCGATTTTCATTTTCGAATGGATTCCCGCTTTTAACCGAGCGCGATCTTGCAACACCACTTTCTGCAAAAGCAAATTCAATCTTTCATCAAGCGCTTGGCGAGCTGTTTTGTTTTCTCTCGGGCGGTACCACGCTCGAAGATCTCGAGCGGTTTGGATGTACGTGGTGGAGTAGATGGGCGACCGAAGAAAAATGTCGGAAACGTGGGCTTAAGACGGGCGATTTGGGCCCGGGTTCGTATGGTGGCGCGTGGGCATCTTTTCCGACGAGTGAAGGTAAGCCGTTTGATCAAATCGCACACTTAATTAAACAGATCAAGGAACTACCTCATCTGCGTACACATTTTCTTTCGCCATGGATACCACAATATATTTATCGCGGTGAAGGGATGACGCAAAAAGTTGTGGTGGTCCCGTGTCATGGATGGGCACACGTGCTTGTATATCCCGAAACAAGAGAGTTGTCCTTGCATCATTTTCAGCGAAGTGGAGATGTGCCCGTCGGTGTTGCTGGCAATTTGATGCAATATGCGGCGCTTACACTCATGATTGCGCAAGTAACAGGATATCGACCAAAAGAATTGGTGTACACGATTTCCGATGCACACATATACACAAAAACAAATTTCCAAAGTCGATATCATGTTGTCGCGCATTCCTCGCGCATTTCCGACGGTAACGCTTGATCCTGGCGTGAGAGATATTCGAGAATTTCGTCAGCATCATTTTCATCTTTGGGATTATCATCCCCATGAAGGAGTGTACATATGGACCCCTGTATAAAACAGTCGTCAGAGAAATTTGTCGATTTGTCTCACGCGCGGTTTGACGAACAGCGCAAAGTCATGAGCGAAAGTGTTGCGCGTGGAGAATGTCCGTTTTGTCTCGAAGTGTTTATGCAATATCATGCCCAGCCGATATTGAAGCAAGGCGTGCACTGGTTGCTGACGCACAATCGTTGGCCGTATAAGCACAGTCGTCCGAGCCTGCTTTTGATTTATAAGACGCATGTCGAAAATCTCGGCGATGTTATTACGACTTCTGGCAGTGAGTTAATGTTGTTGCTCCAGTGGGCTGAGCGCGAATTCAAGATCAAGAGCGGTGCAGTTGTGATGCGCTTTGGTGATATCCGAATCAACGGAGCTACTGTCGCGCATTTGCATTGTCACATCGTTGTGCCTGATATCACCGATCCAACTTTCGAAACGTTGAGAGTTAAGGTCGGAATACTCCCGACAAAAGAATAGGTTAAAAAAAGATAGCCCCCACGAAGTAGGGGGCTATTATTTTGTAATGAGGATGATTTTAATGCCATGATCTTTTAATGTCCGTTCTGCGTCGATAGCAGAATATCCTGTTTGAAAAAAACATCGCCGAATTCCGGTACGAGCAATAAGCTTCGCGCACGGTGGGCAAGGGAATGTTGTTGTATACAAATCTGTACCGTCAAGCGCAATACCTTCTCGTGCCGCTTCACCAATCAATATTGCTTCAGCGTGTTCTGCGATGGAAAGTTCTGGGGATGTGCCTGCTTTGAAATACATACGTGGGTCACCCTCGATGTACGGGGTTTGCGAAGTCGGCTTGTGTTGGTTGTAGGCTACAAGAAGAATTGATCGGTTTCGTACGATTGCGGCTCCAACATGGCGCCACCAATCAGAGCTTTTTTTGCTTTC
>JBBTUF010000010.1:0-21147 GCA_038063855.1 Patescibacteria group bacterium | reverse complement strand
CAAGCAACGCGTAATCACCAAATCGTTTTCCAATAAGCTGTAAGCCTACCGGCAAGCCGTTTACCTTCCCCACTGGCAACGAAAGCGCGGGGAGTCCTGCAAGATTTACTGGAACCGTATAAATATCCTCGAGATACATTGACATAGGGTCAGCTGTTTTTTCACCAAATCGAAATGCAGTACTCGGAGTTGTTGGTGTAGCAATCACATCAACACTTGCAAACGCCCGTTCAAAGTCGTGTTCAATGAGTGTGCGTACTTTTTGCGCCTGCAAATAATATGCGTCGTAATACCCATGTGATAATACATACGTACCGATCGCAATGCGACGCTTTACTTCTGTGCCAAAGCCAGCCGAACGAGTACGTGTATATACATCAAACAGTGAATCGGCATCAGCGTGCGCGCCGTATCGCATACCATCAAACCGCGCGAGATTACTTGAAACTTCGGCAGGCATTATCACGTAATAGCACGCGAGAGCATATGACGAATTCGGCAACGATATATTTTCAAATCGAATCCGCGGGCTTGCTCCGACGGCACCGTCGGAGCTGGCGGACGCGCCTTCAACTTTTTTAAACGAATCACGAATCACCTGCTCAACATTCTTATCAAGCCCCGCTGAAAAAAATTCTCGCGGTATGCCAACAACAATTTCTTTTTTATTTTCGTTTTTTTCTTGAATATCGATTGTTGTTGAGTCAAGTCCATCACTCCCCTCGATCGCGCGAAAAACAATTTCGGCGTCTGCGACTAAATGTGCAAACGTACCAATCTGATCAAGGCTTGATGCCATCGCAATAAGACCTGAGCGAGATACACGCCCATAACTTGGCTTGAACCCTACAACCCCACAAAACGCAGCGGGTTGTCGTATAGAGCCTCCTGTGTCTGAACCAAGCGCAACGGGAGCCATGCCCGAGGCAACCGCCGCGGCCGAACCACCCGATGACCCTCCCGCAACACGTGCCGTATCGTGAGGATTTTTTGTAGGTCCGTAGGCAGAATTTTCTGTAGAACCGCCCATAGCAAATTCGTCGAGATTCGTTTTGCCCAAAAAAACAGCCCCTGCGTTTTTAAGTTTAGAAATTACATACGCATCATACGAGGCTCTATAATTATCTAGAATTTTTGATGCGGCTGTAGTCCGTCTACCCTTTATCATAATGTTGTCTTTTATAGCAATCGGAATCCCTGCCAACATACCGAGCTCTTCTCCACCCGCAATTTGTTTATCAATCCGATCGGCTTCCAAAATCGCGCGTTCGCGGTACACATCTAAAAACGCGTGGATCTCTGGATCTTTTTCAGCAATTATTTTTAAATACGAACTTGCTAATTCGTGTGCAGAAATTTCTTTTTTTAAAAGCTTTGCATGAGTCTTTTCAATTCCTTCGTGCATCATACATTTTCTCCAAATACTTTTCTTGTCTTTAAGTAACCATCTTTTGTATCTGGCAGTTGACTTATAATAGCTTCTTGGATTTCTTCGTTTACATCTTTACTTTCATCGATACGATTCATGTTTGCCGCAGGCGCCATCGAAAGCATTGGCGATACATGCGCAACATCAGCGCGAGAAAGCTCTGCGACATATGCCAAAATTGAATCAATTTCACTTGGAAATCGCTCGAGCTCTTGGCTCGTTACTTCAATACGCGCGAGGCGAAAAAGCTTTTCTATATCTGCCTTATCCATAGAAACTACTATACCCCGACGTTCATTATGAATCAATCAGAATCGGGGTAGAGACGACTATTGCAGTAAGTTCAAAAATTCTTTCTCGCTCAAAATACGCACACCGAGACGCTCGGCACGCACATATTTTGATCCGGGAGAAGCTCCTACCACCACATAACTTATATTTTTTGAAACAGATTCTGATGTCACACCACCCATATCCCGAACTCGTGCTTTTGCATCATCACGACTCATTGTCTCAAGTTCCCCCGTAAATACAAACGATAACCCTGTAAACTTCCCCGGTTTTTTCTTTTTTTCGTGAGAGACTATAACACCAACCCATTGTAGTTTACTTATGTATTTAATCGCATGCGCATCATGAAAATAATTATAAACACTTGATGCAACTATGTCGCCGATATTGCGCACCTCGAGAATTTGGTCTTGAGTTGCTTTCATAATATGTTCGAGAGAGCCAAAATAACTTGCTAGGTCTCGAGCAGTCTCTTCACCCACATGTAAAATCGAGAGCGCTACAATAAACCGCGGGAGCGATATTTTTTTTGATTTACTAATTGCTTCAATAATATTTTTTGCTGACTTCTCTCCAAATCGCTCAAGTACCGCAATATCGCCCTCTTTCAATTCAAATATGTCTGCGGCGTCTTGAATAAGTCCCTGATCGAGCAACACATCGATTGTCTGTGGTCCAAGGCCATCAATATCAAATGCGTGCTTGCTCACAAAGTGATAGACTACCTCTTGTTTAAGGCGTGGGCATTTTTTGTTTACACAGCGTGCAATAATACCTTTGCCATCGCGCACCACACGCTCCTCGCATACCGGACATTTTAACGGCATATGAAATGCTCGCTCATGGCCCGTTCGCAAATCAACCAAAACTTTTTTTACATCAGGGATTACATCACCTGCGCGCCCCACCACAACACTATCGCCGATGCGTATGCCAAGACGTTTAATTTCATCTTCATTGTGAAGTGTCGCACGGCTAATTGTGACACCACCCACGCGAACTGGCTCAAGATACGCCACAGGCGTGAGCACGCCCGTACGGCCAACCTGAATAACAATATTTTCTACTTTTGTAACGGCCTCAAGTGGGGCAAATTTGTACGCAATGGCGCCGCGCGGAGCTTTGCCAATCACGCCGAGTTGTTTAAATACCGCGTTGTTGTTTATCGCGACAACAACGCCATCGATTTCATATAAAAATTTTTCACGCACACTTTCAATTTTTTTATGAAAATGAAAAACATCATTGAGAGTTTTACAAACAGACGCATACGGATCTGTTTTAAAACCAAGGCTTTTTAGTATCTCATGTTCTTCGCTGTGGCACTCTTGCCCCGCTTCGCCGAATCGAGGCGAGCCCGCTTCCACTATCAAGTCATACGCCAAAAATTCGGGCTTGCGTGCTGACACAATGCTTGGGTCGAGTTGCCGCAACGAGCCTGCCGCAAGATTGCGCGCATTTGCATATATTTTTTCACCCTTTTTTTGTTGTTCATGATTAATGGCCTTAAGCCCAGCTTTTGAAATAAGCGCCTCGCCTCGCACTTCAACTCGTGATTGCGCTAAAACTTTGCGTGCCAATGCAGACACTTCGGTACCATGCAACTCAAGCTTCAGCGGAATTGATTCAATGGTTTTAATATTTGCCGTAATATCTTCACCAACATATCCATCGCCACGCGTAGAGGCGCGGACTAAAATGCCGCCTTGATATTCAAGAGAAATCGCAAGACCATCGAGCTTCAACTCGGCAAAATATTCATGACGTCCTGCCTGCCTCAAAGCAAGGCGAGCCGGCAAAAGTTTTTTTAAACGCACCTCCCAGTCTCGCATGTCATTTTCTGAAAATGCATCTTCGAGCGAGAGCATCCGTGGCTCGTGGGTTACTTTTTTGAATCGTGCGAGCGCCTTACCCTCTACTCGTTGGGTTGGTGAATCAGGCGTGATGAGCGCTGGATATTGGTCTTCGAGTTTTTTTAGTTCATATTTGAGCGCATCGAGTGCCACTTCGGAAATTTCGAGCTTATTTTCAACATGATACTGGTAGCGATATTTATTAATAAGATCGCGAAGACGCGCTACGCGGTCTCGAATATTTTTAGGAATCATTGAGGGCAATACGACACATCAGCAGAATCGCAGATTTCGATCGAACGCGTAACAGTCGGATTAACGCACGAATCATCCCCACGAGCAGTTACAACTGAAATTTCACTATCACCCAAATCCGGCGTTCCAGAATTACCAGATGAATCTGCATTATCATCGTATAAATAAGTCTCAATCACAACAGGGCTGGCGCACAATGGAGTAACGCCTCCCGTGTTAATATTAAAAGAAAACCTACGACATGCAACAGGGTCAAATGTCAAACCTAGAGAAGAATGCATGGCATTGCATTGTATGCTCCCAAGTGCCGCAGGAGGGTCAGAAAAAGGAGGATCAATAGACGTTCCAGGGTCAATGCCGATTTTAATGGCAACCCCACCACAATTAATTTCACAATTCGAGTCTCCAACGCACGGTTGCATCGCATCCCAAAAACCCACAGCTCTTGCCGTGCTGCCTTTTTTCAAATAGTACATAACGCATTCTTTTGCGGCATCAGCTGAATAAAACGCCTTGTATGACTGGCGCGCCGCTTTATTGATTTGCAATTGGGTAAAAATAATATGGAAAATGCCAAGCGACACCGCCATTGCTGATGTCGTAATCAAAATCGCGAGAAGAAGGGTTATCCCACGTTGTGAAATTTTGTATCTCATAAAGCAAAAAGCAATCTATCCAGTTGAAGTTGCGAAACAGATGTTTCGACATCCAAAACAGTGCTCAAACTGTTGATGCCTGGGGTTTGAGCTCGTATAACAATCATAACTCGTGGCTGTATGTATTCACCGACCGAGACTTCACCAAATACACGGAATTTCAAATTCACAATCTGCACTTCCTTTGCGGTCACAGGAAAAAACGAACCGGCCGCCCCAGCGCTTGTTGACTTTAGAATACACGAAATAGGAGATGAGCCACCACATAAGGGTGCCGAAGTACTAATAATGTATACAATGTCTTGACCTCTCGAATTTCTAAACTGAAAACACCCTTCTAGCGGTCCTGCGTATTGACCTTTACAATAATTTACCGTTGCAAATGCTGGACATACTTCGCCTGGATTTGTAGATGTATCCTGATAACAAAATCCTGTGCGAGCTTCCCTCGCGATAGTTTCAAGAGTAAAGCGAACATTGTCTTGATTAGTTTGTATATAAAACGCTTTTTTTCCTGCTTTGGAAATTGCAAGCAATGCACCAATAGCAATCGTAGCAACAACCGCGAAAAGGCCTACCGCCACAATAAGCTCGAGCAGACTGAAACCCTGATAGTGCATTTTTTTATATACTGCTTTATTTAATGCCCGCATACTATTCTAACCAAGGAGTAAGCTGCGAATTGACTGTATACGACATAGTACCAAATCTTCGATTCCAAGAAACAACTGAACGCACCACCCAGTCATGCACGGGATATACGGGAATTGTTGTTCTATTTGCAATATTACTGGGAGTTATAAAAAGGCGCGTATCAAATTTAGTAACAATTCCGGTATCATACTGGTAAAAACCGTCCGAGTCTTTTTTTAAAAAATTACACTCACGACCCGAAGCAACCGTATTTAAGCACGGGGTTAAACCAGTCGCCGATCTTAAAGTCAGAGCTAGTAGATTCGTAAACCGACACCCTATATTCAGGTCTTGACAAGCTGCGGGGGGGTTAAACGCTTGATTTGCATCACAACTAGGTGGAAAACATGGTCCACTGCTCTGCATCATTAAGAAATCCGTATCGCGCATATTACGGAGCAACTCAACCCCCTCCTGCGCGATATTAGCCGCAACAAGCTCATCTTTAAAAACGGATGCCGCAGACAAACTCTGGTTTGCAAGCGTCATTGCCCCCACAACACCAGTCAAAAAAACATAAATAGCAACAATCGACTCAAGTAGAGTAAAACTCCGAGAGCGATTTATTGAGTTATAGAAATTTGCCCTGTGCGCCATACGATTATTTTACGCTTTTCAACGTTATCTTGCGACCATATATTTATAGTAAACGGTCCGTATTCATTACAAACACCCCCAATATTATCCAACACATCTGTTCTAGGATCAGGACGCCGATACATGACAACCATTTTATTTGTTATGGTACAACCAGTAACAACTGGGGCTGCAAATGATTGAATATACACGCCCCCCTGAAGATTATATTTAATCAGACATTCGCCAATACAAGAAGCCCCGGGAATATACCTATTATCTGAAGTTGAATCAGTAAAAAGCACAAAAGATTTTTTTTCAGCAGCTGTAGTAGACATATAAATCCCGTAATTATTATTTGGCGTACCATTAACAATACTTATTGCTACAGCGCGCGATTGGGCCTCGCGTAATGCAAGCGCAAGTTCACGCGTAGCATTATCGACGGCTATAACTTGTCTAAATTTAGGAAAATTTGCAAAAATAGTCACTGATATAAATATAATAACCGAAATACTGACAACTAACTCAACAAGTGTAAAACCTTCTTCCCGCCTCATATGACAGTGACATGATTATAATACCAAGGTACGAAATTGCCTACGATTAAAACAAACGCAACAAAGGTACCAAGCGCCAGAAACGGTGCAAACGGCACTTCGGTCTTGCCGGTATAGGAGCCAAGCGCGAGCATCGCAATACCAAAAATTGAACCAAGCCAAAACGCAAGCACAATACCAAAGATCACGCCAGGGTAACCAAGAAACAAGCCGAGAGAAAGTGCGAGCTTTGCATCGCCAAAACCCATCCACATGCCACGCGATAAAAACCAAATGCTCGCAAAAAATAAAAACGCGCAAACCGCACCAATGATATCGTAGAGAACCGTCGAACTAGTAGTCATTGACAAAATGCGCGAGAATACCGGCTCTGCACCCTCATACACCCTTTGATACGCATCGATTCCTTCAAACAAAACCGCTACCACAAAAAGTGCGAGGCTTAATTGGTCGGGTATAATCTTGTGGCGAATATCGTATACGGAGATTGCAATAAGGATAGAAAAAAATGCAAGGATCGCCAAAAACTCAAGCACAAATGGTGTTGAAACAATTTTAAACTCCGTACCCAGCATTACCCAGCCCGTAATTGTAAATACTATTGCCGTTGCGAGCTCTACAATTGGATATTGAGCAGAAATCTTACTACCGCAATATCGGCATCGCCCGCGCACCACCATGTAACTTGCGAGGGGCACAAGATCAACCCAGCTTAATTTTTTTAGACATGAAAAACAGCGTGACCGCCCGCGTAAATTCTCGCCAGTATTAAACCGCAACACCAGCACATTGAGAAAACTCCCAATTGCAAGCCCGAAGAAAAAAAGAAACGCCAACATCATATGCCTTACATTATAGCATATTTAATGGCCGAGAAACATAATCCTATCGTGGAGGAATAATATCAAGATCTTTACAGATCTTTTTGACTAAAAAATCATCGACCTCAGTATGCCGCGGCACTGTTGATGTACGTTCTGTTGTTGGGTTGTAAAATACTGAATGCCGTTTACCCTCGCGCAATAAAAAAACAGCGCTGATTATATAAATAACGCACAAAACGGATACGCTTCATACTGTTACCTATGCTGGCATTGCCACTCGTAAAAGTTCCCGCTTTGAGTTTTTTGCTTTCGCGCTTGAAAGAATGCGATTTGTTTCAAGTACCAAAAAAAGTGCTTCTTTGAGATTCTCTCGTGCTTCTCGCAACGTACGGCCTTGGGTATTCACGCCAGGGATTTCTTCAATCCACGCAGAAAACCAACGCCTATTTTTTTGATATATAGCTGTAAACTCTCTTTTGATCATAGATTTAGTATAACGTAGCATGCGAAAAAAATCCAACCGCGGTATTATTTTCCACTTTTAATATTAAGTTTCTTTTCAAGGAGAGTAATACGTGCGAGCGCATCTTCAAACTCATCGCGATATATAAAGTGGCGCCTGATTTCAGCAGTGTCGTGTTCGACAACCCCAAGCCGAGTGTCTATATGCTCTAGCTTAAACTCAATCGATTCGAAACGCCTGTCAACTTGTTCAAAGCGTTTATTAACTTGTTCAAAGCGTTTATCAACACTTTCAAACCCCTTTGCGACAATACGCGCGAGATTTTCAACTTCGCTGTGCACCGCTTGACGTACAACGATTTTTATATTTTTTATGGATACCGAATCTTTTTTTATACCTACCATAACGTATACCTTAACAATTTCTCAAAATACAATCAAGCTTTTCGGCTTTGCAGCTTTGTAACACCAGCACAATGAGAAAACTCCCAATTGCGAGGCCAAAGAGAAATAGAAATGCGAGGGTCATGACTCTTTCATTTTAGCATATTTTAAATACGATCTACATGCCCAAGTATAAATAGGTTTCCATGTAATCAGAGTAACGAAATAAATTCTTCTGGCGATAATTTTATCTCCCGTAACACCTGCCGCAAAAGACCACGCCCAATATCATCCCCACCGTGACGTGACACAAGCGTAGTGCGACCATTTGGATGCTGGAAAAAAGCATGAGACCCACTCTGACGAATCTGCCGAAACCCTAATTGATATAAAACGCGCGCGAGATCGCGCGCTTTCAACATTGGAATTCGTGGGGACATAAAAAACTACACATTGACAACTTCCATGCCAACAAACATTGGTTCGTGGGCAAATTGCTTGATTTGCGCGCGATATCGTGGATTTGTTTTTGCCACAGAAAGACACAACTCTATGGCTTCTCGCACGTTTTTCAAAAGGTCGGGAAGGGTTTTTGCTTGAGTATAACACCCCGGTAATGCTGGTACGGTTGCCACAAAAAAACCATCTTCATCGCGTTCAATGAGTACTTTAAATTGTTTTTGAGCTCGCATATATTTAAGTATAACGCAGGATGCGCAAAAATCAAACCACAGACGCCATCCAAGGTCTCATCTTGGATCTATTCAGAAAACCCCCAATTGCAAGCCCGAAGAGAAAAAGAAATGCGAGGGTCATATTATTCAACCACAGCAAGAAACAGCCGAGGCGATACAATCGGAATATTTTGAAAATTGTTTAAAGCTAAAAGCAGACCGTCACCTGTTATAATATACGAAACTTTAGCGGCTAAGCCTGCAGCAAGAATAAAATTATCAGGCTCATCGGTAACTACATGAGTAATTTTTGGCGGATCAGCAAATATCAAACTTTTGGATATGAGTGCTTCGATAATCTGTTGAGCGGTTATATCAGCGGTATGAAACGCGTTCTGAAATTTTTCATATTGTAATACATTTTGAAACTCTTTAAATGTTGTCATAATAAAACATGGAGTGATAACTCCCTGTTTTATCATAGTTTCAAACCTACCGAGCTGTTTCTGAAAAAGCAATGAAGAGATTAGAATATTTGTATCAAGTACGACTCGCATATGTTTTCCGCCTGGCTTGCTTTATGGCAGCACGAACATCACCGAACGAAATAAGCTTTCCCAACTTTCTTAACCTTGACTCTAATGTAGCAAGCGTGGCGGGCATAACAGGCTTAATATATAAGCCATCTTTACTCTGCACAAACACTACCTCATCGGTACCCCATTTTTCTTGAAGCCCTTTTGGTAAGGTAATCTTCCCTTTCCTAATTTTTGTGACGATAGACTGGTTCATGGTATATAGTATATCTCACCGAAGGTAAAAATCAAACCGCAGGTGCCCTCCAAGGTCTCACCTTGGATTTTACACCTTGGCATTCCTCTTTTCTGTTATAAAAAACTCCTAACTGCACGCCCGAAGAGAAAAAGAAATGCGAGGGTCATATTAAATTAAATATCCAACCGTACACTACGGTGCGATATCATAACAACCATCGTCAGTTGTCGGAAGGATTGATTCAGTAGCATTACAAGCGACAGAAAACCCCTCAAAGTCACGCGCAGTTGGAACAGGAGCACCCTTATACAAATCTCTATCGGACTTCAGTACATCAGGACCGCCAGGTAAACCATTTTCCAACAGAGCACCAAGATGATAAAAAAAACATTTCCCTGTAGCCAGTACGCAGTCGGCTGGGCTTGCCGAATTAATCTGAAGCGCATTATAAGGATAGTTAGTACCTCGTGGATCTTTCGACACAACGGCGATATATTTCCCTGTAATCGAGCCACTTGTAGCATAAATATCGTCTGGATATTCTTGATTGTCGGTATAATACAATTCCAATGCGCTACGAATCTCGCGGATATCGCTCACTCTACGAGTATCACGTGACTTAATACGCGCAGAGTTCAAACTTGCAAGCACGATAGACACGAGCAGACCGATGATTGACACAACCACTAAAAGCTCAACGAGAGTAAAAGCAAACTTCATTTTTGTCTGGATTCTCATGCGTTAATAGTAGCAAAAGTGGCTACCCCTGCCCATAGGATAAGTGCATAACTCCCGCTATTTTTTTATGCAAAATTGCTCGTATTGTTTTAAGCCATTTTTAAAAAAAAGATACTTTCCGAGAGCCTGCAAGATCCCTAAACCATATCGGATACTACGCGAAAGACCTATCATCGAAGCTCCGGGGAAATATCTTGTCTGAATGGGCACTTCTGACACACGAAAATTGCCCACTCTAAGCTGAATAATAATTTCTGTATCAAATACAAAATCATCAGAATTTCGCTCAAATGGCACAGCTTCCAAAACTTTCCTACTGTACGCTCGAAATCCTGAATGATATTCGCTCAAGTGAAGCCCTAAAACAAAGTTTTCAATCCCTGTTAACAATATATTTGCAATAAATTTCCAGTATGGCATACCTCCTGTGAGTGCATTTTGTTTTACCATCATGCGCGAGCCAAAAACTGCATCGGCTCGACCCTCTATAATCGGCTTAATAAGCTGCGGGATCGCTTTTGGGTCATATTGATGATCAGGATGCACCATAACAACGATATCAGCACCTAACGCAAGCGCCTCTTTATAACATGTCTTTTGGTTGCCCCCATAACCCTTATTTTTTTGATGAACAAAAGTCTTAATTCCAAGCCTTCGCGCAACCTCAACTGTGTTATCACGACTTGCATCGTCAACTAAAATAATATCGTTCACCCATCCTCTTGGTATATCATTAAGCGTTCGCTCAAGTGTTTTTGCAGCGTTGTAGGCTGGCAGTACTGCTATGATATGATGTGTATGAATATTTTTATTAGTCATAAAATTAACTTCATCTCAATGCTTAACTCCTTTGTGCGATTATCACCATCTCATCACCGGGATTTACTGGGACAGAAATATGCCGACTAAACCAAGTCGGGATGATATAACTTATGATCCTACTCAATAGACTGCTATATGTTGAAATACGATCGATTATTAATCGCAAACTTCGATACCTACCGATAGAGTCATAGTGTAGAACTTTAAACCCAACCTCGGCGAGTAACCTACTAATTGTATTTCGATCAAAATATGTTAAATGCTCAATTGGCTTCATGTGCAACCAGCGGGATCCACTAACACGCGCTATTAAAGATTTGATATCTGGCGTTGAAATAAAAAGCAACCCTCCGGTCTCAAGTAGCTTGTATGCTTCCGCCAAGACTTGGCGCGGATGAGAAAAATGTTCGATAGCATCATTCATTACAATGACATTAAAAAGTTGATTTTCTAAATCATGGTGAGGAAATGCACCAGCAGTTACCTTAAGATCAATTTTACTACATTGCTCAACTGAAGCTGTATTGATATCGACCCCAAAGACAGCCCAACCGCGCTCCTTCGCAACTGACATAAAAATCCCTGGCCCGCAGCCAATGTCAAGCAACCGCCCAGGATTACAATAACGCTCGATCAGATTTAGACGCCTGATAAAGCTCTTCTTGTCTTCTTCTGCTGTAGATAGGTAGTACTCAGTCTTTGATATGACATCTGAATTATATAATCTTTTCAATGCATCTTTTGACAAGCGTGGATTTACAAAAACGAGATTACATATCGAACAACAAACAATATGAAAGCCTTGTTTTTGAAAAAGTTCTCTATTCTTATCATTGCCACATACAGGACAGCGAATTAATAATAATTCAGACAACATACTGTTATTCATTTCTCAACAAATTTTAATGAAAGTAGTTTAAAAGCAATTTCAAAAACCTCAGTAGGCAAGATTTGTTGCATACATATGTTGTTTTTACACGGACTATTTCGGTGGTTAAATGCAGTAAGACAGGGGCTACAAGCGAGACCTTTAAATAAGTTTATCTTGTTCTTCCCTAAGGGTCCGTATAGTTGCGGCGTCTCTGGTCCAAATAATGTAATACTTGGGATCTCAGTTAAACTAGCAAAATGAGCAGGACCACTATCATTAGTTACGAGCAGGCTACTTTGATGAAAAAGCTGGACTAAATCGAGAATTGTCCGAGTGCACCCGACAAAACTGACGCAACGCTTATCGTCAACCTTTTTGATAATTTCATGAGCGCTTTCCATGGCACTTTCAATCCCCACCAACACCACAATGACTCTAGAATCCCAATTAAGCAACAGCCGTGCAAGCTCAGCAAAATGCCCAGTAGGCCAAGAACGAATTGGTAATAGTTCCCCAGCATCATGATTAAAAAGTACTAATATTGGTTGCTGTGAGAGATCAACAAACTTGCCAAGCTCGTTTCGCATATAGTCGTATTCCGTATGACTTACAGGCACGCGGCAAGTCATTGGCAAAAGAGGAATTGCACGCTTAACCATTGGAACATCCGTCGGATCTTCTTCCAACGATTCAACAAGTGCCATGAAGTTCTGAGACATGTGATAGTAGGGATTATACTGCACCCTGTGTGTGAGGTGATCGCCACGATAGAGCCCCTCCGCAAAAAAATTATAAAAACCAACTCGCGTTCCAGCGCATGAGATTAAACTCAGAATGGACGAAACACGCGTAAAAAGCTCAAGATCGATTGCTGTGTCAATGCCACGAGCACGACAAAATAGCATAAAACGAAAACTATCGACCACAAGCGACGCGATGGAGTCATCTCGTATTGTAAATATATTGGCATCTTTGAATAAATTGAGCAGTCGTAAACCTTCTACATTTTTTTTAAAAATCACAAAACACGGAGGATGGCTTGGATTATCACTAGATACTCGCTGTATTGCTTGTGATGCCAGGATGGTGCTACCCATTTCAGATAACTCAATGAACAAAACGCAACGCTGCCCATCTAAATGGTGACAACGATACAACAATCTACCAAACAACCAATAAAACCAACTTAGAACAAAGCAAACTGGCTGTCCGATGATCTTGTCAATGCGACGCATGGTTGTAAGTTTCATAGCTCTTTCTGCTTGCTCCAAAGAAAAAAATGACAAGATGTCATAAAGAATGTTATCCTCAAGATACAAATTTAAGACTAACATAATAATTAAAAGAATGGAATTAAAACACAAAAAAATCTATTTTTATCTAGCAAGCTTTATCATTCTTTCAATTGTTATCATATTAAGAATAAGCAATCTTTTTGTTCCATTTGAACGAGATGAAGGTCTGTACGCCTATATCGCGCAAAGATTAAGCCTTGGAGATATCCCATATAAAGACGTCTTCGATTCAAAACCTCCAATGATTGATATACTTTATTGGATCGCTTTCCGTATATTCGGAGAAAGCGAATTGAGCGTCCGCATCTTTATGAATATTTATACATTCGCAGGTGCTTATGCGCTCTATCTCATTACAAAAAGAATATTTTCTTACCGAATAGGTTTATTAAGCGCAATAACATTTCTTATCGTCACAATGTCTCCGACAGTGTTTGGCCAATCAGCTAACACGGAAATTTTTATGGCGCTTCCTATTATTCTAGCAATATCTTTATTGTGGCGTGGATCAGAAACAAATAATCATCGGCTATTTTTTTTAGCAGGACTACTACTAGGCCTTGCCTACCTAACAAAACAGGTTGCCATTTTTTATATTGCAGGTTTTATACCTTTGATTTGTCTAACAATATGGCTTGAAAATAATAACTGGAAAAACCTCTTATTATATATTGGCGGGGCAATAATACCTTTTGGATTAAGTATCATAATATATTTTTTACTAGGCGCGCTACAACAATACTACGAGGACACTATATTGTTTAGTATCTCGTTCGCACAACAAATTCCTAATAACTTATTTATAATTTTACACACCTTAATCCCACCGCTATTCGGTATTATTAAGGAAAACATATTTCTCACCATATTTGCATTGGTTGGTCTACATAAATTAGTCACCGATACTAGAAACGCCCTAACTTCACAAAAAGGCGAGAAACTAGATTTTATCTCCGTATACCGAGAGAATAAAAGACAGCTCTATTTCTTTTTTTGGATACTAGCCGCTATCTTAGCCACATCCGGAGGTTACAGATATTATCCTCATTATTTTATATTCATCGTAACACCCTGTGCAGTCCTAGTAGCCATAGGCATCGATCAAATCATCGAGCAAACATATAAACTAAAATCGGATCGGTGGCATAAATTTATTTTTCTCTTCTTGATGATAATATTTGTCTCGCCATTTTTTATCTCTAAAGCATATTGGCTAGCTGCTCCCAATACAAGAGCCAGAATCCTTTATTCAAAATTTAATCCATTTTCTGAAGCGAGAATTATTTCAAGCCATATCAAAGAAAATACAAATCCTGCTGATAAAATTTTCATCATTGGATCTGAGCCTGAAATATTATTCTTATCTCAAAGACAAAGCGCATCAAAATATGCCATTATATATCCATTAACTGCGCCCAACAGCCTAACTACAACGAGACAAATCAAGGCCATGGAAGAATTAGTACAAAATAAACCAGCTTATATCATTATTATAAACTCCCAAACATCAATATTAAAAAATAAAAACACTCCCCCAGACTTCTTTCAATTCATAAAGAAATCACTTGATACCTCTTATATTTTAGATGGAATTATTATAATCGGTGATATATATAATGAAAATAGATACTTCTTAGGAAAGCTCGCCCTGAATACATTTTTTTCAAATAAAACACAATATCTAGAACCAAATGATTACACAATAGAATTATATAAACACAATTAAACTGACCAACTTTTGATAATGTATTAAAAAAAACCTCGTCGGCATCAATTTATTTAACTTTATCCTTATTAAGATCTCTCATCACCCTTTCAAATCCCAACACTGCGTCTGGGTTGGTTGGACTTTTATATAACGCCACTTGGTATGTAGCCAAAGCCTGTACATTATTGCCTTGTTTTTTATATAAGTCCGCAAGCCAAATATATGGTTCCATCCAAGAAATTTCTTTTTCATGTAATACCGGGTACAATAACGCCAGCGCCTCATCATATCGCCCCTGCAACATAAATACTCGAGCGCCTGTAATGTGATCAAGTCTTTGCTGTAGAAATTCTTCGCCCGCTTGGTCTATAAGCTTCTTCGCTCCAACTGTATCACCTTGCATTTTTTTCGCTATTAAGTAATAGAGTGGCGCATCGTAAAAAGCTGGCTCTTTTTGGGCTTTTACCAAATCAAATTTATCAGTGATACTTTTTGAGATCTCTTCGGTTTTTTTATAATTACCGACAGAAAAATAATATTTTGCCTCTAACATTTTAAGAGTGACGCTCTCTGGATAACGAGAGCGCCCTATAGTTAAATATATTCGCGCTCGACGAGTATCATTAAACCGCAACGTAGATCCTATTATCTGTGCGTACAAATCGATATAATTACCTCGGGGCAAGCCAGTAATATTTTGAGCTTGTCTTAATAAAACAAACGACTCCATATAATTCTCTTCCATCTCAAGTGCGCGAGCATAGTTTGTGAAATTTCTAAGATTATAGTAATCGACACGGAATGTACTTGCCAAAAGAGATTTTTGATCTTTCCAATTTGGTAGCCTCAAATATGTCATATGACTTAAGATGAGAAATAAAACAAAAAATATAGCGCTGCCAATTAGATGCTTTTTAAATTGGCCTATCGGTATTTTCTTTAAATAATAATACCCAAGACATATCATCGCGAAAATCATCCCTAATGAAGAAATATATAAAAAACGCTCATTGATAAATGTATAAATTGGCGTTACTACATTATTAACAGGGATGAGTCCCGCAAAAAACCAATATATACCGAGTGTTACCCCAGGAGCTTTTTTATAAAAGTATATTGCAACAAAAATACAAAAAATGATACTCGCCACACTCAAAAGAACCGTTGTTGAAATAAATTTTTCAACTTTGAACCACTCGTAATTAACCGTAAGTGGATGGGGCGCAAAAATCAGGCGTATGTAATACGCAAGCCCATGGATCATGGTTAAAACTGCTTCTTTTTTATTATCAAACCATCCACCACTTTGATCGAGCGGTACCCCTACAAAATGACGCATAAATAAATATGGAGCCATCGTAACAAAGTATACAATACTAATTTTTATATTCCTTTGCCATGGAAATTTTAAAAATATCATGATCCCCAATATTAAAAATGGTGTTACTATCAACTGCTCTTTAATAAAAGGTATTACCAATGCAAATAATAAAGACAGCCTTAAAAACCACTTCAGCCCGTACTCATGATACAAAACTAAAAGTATTAGTGACAAAAACAAAAAAGTACTCGCAAGAAGAGTACCTTGTTGAGAAATCCATGCAATCGCCTCAACGTTTACTGGGTGAACTAAAAAAAGAAGGCTACTTATAATCGCGATCACTTTATTGCGCAATAATAAATACAACAAGCAGCTCGCAAGCAATGTATTAATCGCATGTATTATAATACTAACTAAGTGATAATAAGCCGGATCAAATGCAAACCATTTAAATTCAATTGAATAAAATAAGGCACTTAATGGTCTATATACGTGCAAATTTGACCCTACCCATGCTAACCGAGGATATTGAAAAAAATCGACTGGATTTGTAACTCCGCCACGTACCGCTCTATTCCCAACTAAAAAAGAGAAGTCATCATATACATATTTAAAAAAAATGGTTTGCCCAAAAATAATCGTGGTAAGTAAAAAAACTATGAATACAAACAGCGGCACCTGAATTTCCTTTACATATTGAGTTAATCGCATCTTCGCAGTAAGTTTTTACTTATAATTCTTAAGCAGGCATCAATACTATAGCATGAAACACAAAAATGCCCACACGAATGCGGGCATTTTTTACTTCTACATTAGCTAAGAATTATGGAGTGACGTCATAACAACCTCGTCCGGTGGCATTGGAACCGCAGGTAACTGTGTCTGCCCCGAAAATTGTATCAAGAGTAAATTGTTTTAAACAACCACCCCCAACGGCGGCTGAACAGCCATCTGCGTCGCCCTTTAAGGCATTGTTATCAGTTTGCTCAAGGCTGGCTCCTAAATGATAAAACGCGCACCCAGTTGAAGTTGTACAAGGAGTTCCTGAAGTATTTGTGAGAGCTTGATATTGATAGCCCTTACCTGTATCCGTACCATCGACCGGATCCGTGGGAACAGCAGAAATATATTTTGTTGCAATTGCAGCGTAATCAGAATTGGTGGCTGCCCCTGACTCGTTACCCGCCGGGTATGACTGCGCGTTTGCATCTGCAAAGAGCTCGAGTGCAAGCTGGATTTGACGAACATCAGCAATACGACGAGCATCACGAGCCTTGAGTCGTGCGCTGTTGAGCGAGGCCAAAACGATCGAGGCGAGAATACCAATAATTGCGATGACTACCAAAAGTTCGATAAGCGTAAAACCAAGTCTAATTTTGTTTATTTTTTTGTTCATTATATTAATTAAGTAATTATAAAGACCTTTTTACTAATTTTTAAAATTATTATATAAATGCTTTCTTCGACCTCTCGCCCAAGGCGAGACCTGAAACCATTATAGCAAAACTACAGAAAGAGAAACCCCGTATTGTGGATATCTTTTTTGCATGCTAAAACTCCTTGGGAACCCCTTCAAAAAATACGCTAGCATACTCATTTTCAGCGTTTTCTTTGCATAGAACTATAACTACTTTAATGAGCATTACTGGTTATCCACCGTTTGGATTTGAAATGTATTACTTTGTCTTCTGGATTTCTGGTGTGTCAAAGACAAAAGAATCAATAATAACTGCCTCCAATCCTGGGGCAATCTTGTTAGTTTCGCTCTTTTTAAGTTCCACTAAGCCTTCTTCTTTTTTCTGAGATTTGATTTCTTTAGCCACGTTTTTAAAGTCTTTGTGATGCGATATAAAATTGCTTACAAAGTATTCTATAAAAACACCTTCTACGTCATTATTATCGTTTACATAAAAAGCAAACTCTTCATTTACATATCTCTTGCGGGCATTACGCGAAAGCGTTGGGATTCTCATAGCAAACGAATCGTTATCAGCATCATAACGCGAAATCCAATTCTCCTTCTTTACAATATCAGAGAAGTTAGAAATGAAGTTTAGTATTTTCTTTTTATCTATAGCCATTGGCATATTTTTAAATAAATTGCTTTAAGTTTGGATACTTCTTTTCCTTTATACCATCAATCTCATATGCCGTTACGACATGATAAGGATTACCATTCATCCATACAACTACCTTCGCATAGGTGGAACTTGAGTATTTTCTATAATAACAACGTTTTTTCTTATCTGAGTAATCCTCCCACACCTCCTCTGGTTGTATTATGGTCTTTTTCAGACAGTCTAGAAAGGCCTGCTTGTGCAATTCGGGATGGTCAGATTGCTTTTCTTCCCACTTCGCCTTAGTAAATATAACGATTTTGCCTCTGTAGTCTGTCACCCTGAAAATAAAATCTGGTTGCGGCATAGAAAAAAGAGTTATGTTGAGTCTTCAACCTAGCACTGGCCGGTCTATCGGTCAACTTCTGCTGACGAGGATTATTTAGAAAGAATAGCTTTGCGAGCTTCGTCTTTGCCTAATTTATTTCCTTCCAATTTATTGGAGTAGTAAGTAGCTTCAAAACGCTGTTCTGATTCCAAAAAATCTTTTTCTGTAAGAGATAGCTTCGGCGCTTTGTGAAGCTTCTTATCTAAAAGTAAGATTTTTTTAAGTTTTTTATTCATATTTTTACCCCTTAATTAGTTTAGTAATTCTCCGCGCGTGGGAAGGTTATTGACGCGCTTTTCTACGCGTTCCATGCGCTTGCGCATATCTTCGAACCCATTATTAACCATGCGAGCAAGGTCATCGAGTGATATTTGTTTCTTCGGCATATTGATAATCTATTACCAATCGTATGCAGTGTCAAACTAAAACCCGCTCGCAAGGTTGTAGATTGGCAATAACACCGCCGCAACAATTACTCCCACGCCAATACCAAGTGCAATGATTAAAATCGGCTCAATAAGGGTCACTAAGTTATCCACAAGACTATCGACTTCTCGACTATAAAAGCGTGAAAGAGCTTTGAGTACGTGGTCGAGCTTACCTGTTTCCTCCCCCACACGCATCATTTGAGCAAGCAAGGCAGGAATTTCGGGATGACGCGCAAACGCATCAGCGATAGAGCTACCTCCGCGCACGGCCTCAACCGCTTCAAGTATAATACCGCGGTAGATTTCGTTGCCCACCACATCGGCAGTGATCTGAAGCGCGCGAACAATAGGAATGCCTCCTGCAATCAATGTTTGCAAGTTATCGGCAAGACGCGCAAGATACAGTTTTTGATATAACGAGCCGATGAGTGGCATCGAGATTTCCGAACGGCTCCATGCTCGAATACCCGCAGGCGTTCTTAAATATTGGATTAAAAATACTACAACGAATCCAAGAAAAATAAGCAATGGTATCCCAAACGCAATCAAAAAATCACTCAAACCAATGACAATCCGCGTATAAATTGGCACTTCTTGCCCCGACTCAACAATAATTCCTGATATTTTTGGGATAACAACCGTCAACATAAGAATCATAACCCCGATAAAGGTAATTAAAATGAATGTGGGATAAATAAGAGCGTTGCGTACTTTCGAAATAAGTACATAACTTCGCTCAAGATAATCAGCAAGATAGCTAAAAACTTCATCGAGCTCGCCTGACTCCTCGCCTGACCTGACCATACTTACAAAGAAAGCTGAAAACATTGCAGGATGTTTTGCCATAGCCTGCGACATGCTCATACCTCCTTGGATATCATCAAGAATTTCCACTAAATGTTTACGAGCGGGAATTGCTGTTGCCCCACCAATGAGTGTCCGAAATGTCTGCACGACTGGCACTTTCGCCTCAAACAGGGTTGAGAGTTGGCGCGAAAGCAACATAACATCGCGATTCTTTACGCCTTGAAATCTAGCAAATGAAAATTCGTACCAATTTTTTTTTGGCTCTGCATTCTCAAGTGAAACAATAATCAAATTTTGTCGCTGAAGCGATTGAACAGCTACATCTGTAGTCGGCGCCTCGATTGTACCTGATCGTGCATTGCCTTCTGGAGTACGTGCCTGATAAATAAATTGCATAAAATAAATTAGCGAGCAAGAAGCCTAAATTCTGATGGATTAAGCGAATACGCAATTGCACTTTCCATGGTTATCTCGCCCTTGCGCAAAAGCTCCATCATACAACGGTTGAGACTTATCATGCCCTCTTGCGAGCCCGTATCAACAATCAGGTCAATCTCATGAGTCCTATTTTCTCGAATTAAGTTTTTGACCGCTGCATTTGCAATAAGGAGTTCAAACGCAGGGATTAACCCACCGGACACGCGTGGTAATAAGCGTTGCGAAAAAATACCAAGGAGAGTACTTGAAAGTTGGGCGCGAATTTGTGATTGCTGACCCGCAGGGAAACTATCAATGATACGATCAATAGTTTGAGCGGCATTGTTCGTATGAAGTGTTGAAAAAACCAAATGACCAGTCTCGGCCGCTGTAACCGCCGTTGCCATTGTTTCATAATCACGCATCTCACCAAGCATCAACACATTGACATCTTCTCGAAATACAGAACGTAGCCCAACTTTAAAATCACTTGTATCGGTAAGCACTTCACGTTGGTCAATGATCGAACGATCAGATGTGAACAAGTATTCAATCGGGTCTTCAATTGTTACAATGTGCTCCGCTCGTTCGTGATTTATCAAATCTATAACTGCCGCAAGCGATGTAGTTTTGCCATGGCCTGTTGGACCCACAATCAAAAAAAATCCTTGCTCTTTACGGGCAAAATCTTTTATAATTTTTGGCAAATTCAATTCTTCAACTGTTCGAATCTTTACTGGGACCAAACGCATCGCACAACCCACAAACCCTCTCTGATAGAAAATGTTTACACGGAACCGAGCTCGCCCTTTGTGATCGAATGAAAAATCAAGTTCTTTATTTTTTACAAACTCTTCTTGCTTT
>JBBTUF010000009.1:0-11256 GCA_038063855.1 Patescibacteria group bacterium | reverse complement strand
TTGAGCCCCAAAAGCTTGTCTTCGCGGCCTTCAAGCGATGCTTTTATAAGCACGCGGCCTGTTTCCATAAATGACGCAGCCGACAAGAAACTGGTAGTGGTAAGTGCAACTTTGGTAATGCCCATCAAAAGTTCTGCGTCTTTTGTAGGTTCTTTACCTTCGGCTTTGACGCGATTGTTTTCTCCAAGAACAGTTGTTTTTTCAACAATTTCACCAATTGCAAAATTTGTTCCGCCTGGATCTTTGATACGAACACGTGAGAGCATTTGACGAACAATAACTTCGATATGTTTATTGTTGATAGTCGCACCTTGCAAGGTGTACACTTTACTTACTTCAGCAAGAATATAGTTTTGAACTCGCTCGCGTCCCGCCACTTCAAATAATTCATTAATATCAAGCGGGCCATCAGAAAGTGCGCCACCAATCACTACCTCATCTCCTTTCTTTACAAGAAGAAGGCGCCCAAATGGAACTACAAAATCAATACTTTCTTCAGCACCCTTCTGATTTTTACCTACAACAGTGACAATCTTTTCACGATCTTTTTCAGTAATATCAATTACCTTTCCTTCGAGCGTAGAAATAATGCCTTTGTTTTTTGGTATGCGAACTTCGAAAACTTCTTCAACTCGAGGCAACCCAAGCGTAATATCTCCCGATGCACCCGCCACACCTCCGAGGTGGAATGTACGCATGGTTAACTGTGTACCCGGCTCACCAATTGCTTGTGCCGCAACTATACCAACCGCCTCTCCAAGCTTCACTGGCGTGTTTGACCCAAGGTCATATCCATAACACGTCTGACAAATGCCTCGGTCAATTTTACACGTAATAGCTGAACGAAGAGAGACGTGTGTAATTTCTTCAATTCCATCAAGCATTTCTGCATCTTCAACAGTCAATAAATGACCTTTTGAAAATAATACTTTACGCGTAACGGGATTTTTTAGATCAGCTGCAAGCGTGCGTCCAAACACTCTTTGCGAAAGTTGCAAGCCAATTTCTTTTACATCTTGACGATTTACTTCAATACTATCATCGGTTCCACAATCAGATTCCGATACAACAACATCTTGAGCAACATCAACTAAACGACGAGTTAAATATCCCGCAACGGCTGTTTTAAGAGCAGTATCGGCAGTACCCTTACGCGCTCCGTGAGTTGAAATAAAATATTCCAAAACCGAAAGTCCTTCTTTGTAACTCGACAATACCGGCAACTCAATAATACGGCCAACGGGGTTACGCATGAGGCCTTTCATGCCCGCCATCTGTGTAACTGAGTCCCACGAACCTCGAGCGCCAGCGTCGATCATTGAGAACACCGGGCCTTCGTGATCGAGTGTTTTTGGTAACAACGAAGAGACCTCTAGTTTGACTCGACTCCATACTTCAACAACTTTTTGATATCGCTCTTCTTCAGTCAATAAACCATTGCCGAATTGATCTTCAACAACTGCAATATCTTCATTGGCTTTTGCAATAATAGCTGGCTTATGGGTAGGCACGATGAGATCGCCCATCCCCCAACTAATCCCTGATTTTGTCATGTACTCAAAACCAATCGATTTAATCTTATCGAGAATTGGCGGAAGTGTCGCCTGACCATATTTACGTAATAATTTACCAACTAATTTTGTAAGAGTTTTTTTCGAAAGTTGATCATTGATAAAACCAAAATCATTTGGCATAGCAGCATTAAAAATAATGCGTCCGACAGAAGTTTCAAGATACTGTGGCGCACCCTGCTCCATATGAGAGAAAATCTTTACTTTTGCACGCAAATCAATATCGCCGATATCATGCGCAAGCACTGCTTCGTTTTTTGAAGAAAAAACTTTGCCAGTACCTTTAACACTTTCGTCTGCACTAATATGAGTAAGCCAATAGCAACCGAGCACCATATCGAGGGAAGGCACGGCTATTGCGTCACCCGAACCCGGTTTCAATAAATTTTTGGTTGAGGCAATAATTTCTGCGGCCTCGCGTTGCGCTTCATCAGTCAATGGTACATGGACTGCCATTTGGTCACCATCAAAGTCAGCATTGAATGCGGAACACACGAGTGGATGAAGCTCAATAGCATTGCCCTCAATCAGCAACGGCTGAAACGCCTGAATGCCCAATCGGTGAAGAGTTGGGGCACGATTGAGCAACACATACTTTCCTTTGATTACTTCTTCAAGAATTGCCCAAATATCAGCAGTCGCATCATCAATAAGTCGGCTTGCGCCTCGGATATTATGTGCAAGCTCACGCTCGATAATTTTATGAATAACAAACGGTTTGAAAAGTTCGAGCGCCATATGTTTTGGCAAACCGCATTGGTGCAATTTTAATTCTGGACCAACGACAATTACGGAACGACCTGAATAATCAACTCGCTTGCCTAAAAGGTTTTGACGGAAACGACCCTGCTTTCCTTTCAACATATCTGCAAGCGAACGAAGTGGGCGGCGTTGCGTTTGTGACGCAACGGGGGCGGCACCTCGTTTGATTGAGTTATCAATCAACGCGTCTACTGCTTCCTGAAGCATGCGTTTTTCATTGCGCGTGATTACTTCGGGAGCTTTCAATTCATAGAGGCGTTTCAATCGGTTATTGCGATTGATCACACGACGATACAAATCATTTACATCGGAGCTTGCATGCCTGCCTCCATCGAGAGGTACCATTGGTCGTAAGTCTGGAGGAATAACAGGAATTGTAGTCAAGAACATCCACTCCGGGCGCACGTGTGCGCGCTCCATGCCTTTGATCATTCGGAGGCGTATCAATAACCTTTTCTTCGCCAAAGGTGAGGCATCCTCAAGTTCGTGCTCAAGTCTCACACGGAGATCGGTCATATTCATGGCCTCACAAATTCCGCGAAGTGCCTCGGCACCAGTACCAGCTTCAAAAACATTTGCATATTTAACTGCGAGACGATGATAATCAACTTCTGAAACAACCGTGTGAATTTTCAAACTTTTCAGTTCGCTTTTCGCACGATCAGTTGCCTCTTTGAGTGCGGCTTTGTCTTTCGCATTTTTTGATTTTAATTTAAATTCGCGTTCAATGTCACGCAACACTTCCTCGCGCGCTTTTTCATCAACTTTTGTCACGATAAACCCTGCAAAATAGATAACGCGCTCAAGCTCTATCGCTGAAAGATCAAGCAATAATCCAATGCGTGACGGCACCGATCGCACAAACCAAATATGCGATACGGGTGCGGCAAGTGAAATATGACCCATTCGCTCTCGGCGAACTTGTGCCTTTGTTACCTCAACTCCACATTTGTCACATACAATGCCCTTGTATCTGACTCGTCGATACTTACCACAATAACATTCGAAATCTTTCGTCGGCCCAAATATTTTTTCGCAGAAAAGCCCATCACGCTCGGGTCGTTGAGTTCTATAGTTTATTGTTTCAGGTTTTGTAACCTCACCTTTTGACCACGTTAGAATATCTTGTGGGGAGGCAAGCCGTAACACTATTGATTCAAAATCACTTGCTCGTGTTTCCATATATTATATTCTCTCCATTCGCTCACGTGTTCGACGCGACACGCGACCATCAGACTCTTCCTCGTCGTCATCTTCATAACTTGGAGCAGATTCTGAAATAATTACATTCAGTGCAAGACCTTTGAGTTCATTTACTAACACATAGAAAGAAGCTGGTACTCGTGGATTTTTTAATTTTTCGCCTCTCACAATTGCATCATAGATCGCAGCACGTCCCAGAATATCATCTGATTTAATGGTAATAATTTCTTGCAATGTGTGTGATGCACCATACGCTTCAAGTGCCCATACTTCCATCTCTCCAAAACGCTGACCCCCTCCCTGTGCCTTACCTCCGAGCGGCTGTTGTGTAATAAGAGAGTATGAGCCAATCGAGCGCATATGAATTTTATCTTCAACCATATGAACAAGTTTCAACATATAAATTACGCCTACGGTTACATCTTGGCTGAATTTTTCGCCAGTACGCCCATCAAATAGTGGCACTTTACCGGTCTCCGGAATTCCAGCTTTCTTAAGTTCTGCTCGAATTTCGGTTTCGGTCGGATCAATAAATGCTGGACAAATCGCTTGATATCCGAGGCGATCGGCAGCCCAGCCTAAGTGTGTTTCTAAGATTTGACCAAGATTCATGCGGCTCGCTACACCAAGCGGGTTTAAAATAATATCCACGGGAGTACCATCTGCTAAATATGGCATGTCTTGCTCTGGAAGTACTTTCGAAATGACACCTTTGTTGCCATGGCGACCTGCGAGCTTATCACCTACTGAAATTTTACGAAGTTGCGCTACTTCGACATGGATACGTTTGATAACACCCGTCTCAAGTCTGTCACCTTTTTCGCGTGAAAAGATTTTAATCCCAACAATACGACCATGCTTACCGTGTGGCATGCGAAGCGATGAATCTTTTACTTCTTTTGCTTTTTCACCGAAGATTGCGCGCAAAAGTCGCTCTTCTGGAGTAAGGTCGGACTCTCCTTTTGGAGAAATTTTTCCGACAAGAATATCGCCTGGCCAAACTTCTGCGCCAACGCGGATAATCCCATCTTCATCAAGATCTTTTAATTTGTCCTCGCCGACATTTGGAATATCGTGCGTGGTAATTTCTTCGCCCAATTTTGTATCGCGCACATCAACAGTAAATTCTTCGATATGAATTGAGGTAAAGCGATCTTCTTTTACTAATTTTTCTGAAACAATAATTGCATCTTCAAACGTTGCGCCACCCCACGACAAAAAAGCAACATGAAGATTTTGACCAAGTGCGAGTTGGCCATTTTTTGTACTGGAATTATCTGCTAATACTTGCCCTTTTACTACGCGCTCGCCTTCGCGAACGATTGGCGTGTGATGAAGTGCGGTAACCTGGTTTGAGCGCGCAAAACTAATAAGATTATATTCTTTATCGTGATGGCCAGTTCGTACAATAATCTGTTCTGCGTCAACTGCTATAACTTTGCCATCTTCTTCGGCAAGAACCAAAAGACCAGAATCAATTGCCGCTTTTTCTTCGATACCAGTAGCTACAAGGGGTGCCTGTGGCTTAATACACGGCACTGCCTGCCTTTGCATATTTGAACCCATGAGAGCTCGGTTTGCGTCATCGTGACCTAAAAACGGAATTAAACTCGTCGCAATACTGAACGCTTGGTTTGGTGCAACATCCATGTAATCAAGTTGATCGCGGCCAATTCTTTTTGGTTGACCCTTGATACGAGCTTCCACTTCCTCCTCAATAATAGCGCCGTGCTCATCATATTTTACCCCTGCGTGCGCGATTATAAATTGAGCTTCTTCAAATGCAGTTAAATAATGAACATCTTTTGTTAATTTGCCGTCCTTAACTTTGCGATACGGTGTTTCAATAAGACCAAAATCGTTGATACGTGCATAACTCGCGAGGTGACCCACGAGACCAATGTTTGGACCTTCTGGAGTTTCAATTGGGCAAATGCGACCATAATGTGATGGATGTACATCGCGAACCTCAAAACCAGCGCGCTCTCGTGTCAAGCCTCCAGGACCAAGTGCCGACAGACGACGTTTGTGTTCAAGTTGAGACAAAACATTTACTTGATCCATGAACTGCGAAAGTTGGTTTGTGGTAAAAAATTCTTTCAACACAGACATAAACGGTCGAGCGTTCACCAGTTGAACGGGCGTCAGGGCGTCTGCATCGAGCGTTGAAATGCGATCATGAATATTGCGCTCCATACGAGCCATACCAACACGAAGACGATTTTGCAACATTTCACCAACACCACGTACGCGACGATGTCCGAGGTGATCGATATCGTCTTCCATCTCATCGGGAGTATTATTTTTGCGGATTACTTCACCTAATATATATCCAAAATCTTGCTTCGTAAGAACTCTCGATTCTTCGTTACCACCTCCAAGCGCTTTAAAGCGAAGATTCATTTTGTAGCGACCAACAACATGTAAGTCATATCGAGTTTCACTAAACATGGTCGAGATAAGCGACCGTGCATTATCGAGAGCCGCCATTTCTCCTGGGCGAATACGTTTATAGATTTCTACATATGCATCGTCGGGTGTTTTGGTTAAATCTTTCTTGAGAGTTGCATCGATAAATGATACGAGGCCCGTATCAACGTCTTTGAACATCTTTTTTATATCCTCATCGTTTGCGTAGCCAAAAATACGCAACAGCGCTGTTGCGGGAAGTTTTCGCTTGCGGTCAATTTTAACCCAGATAACGCCGTCTCCATCGGTTTCAAATTCTAACCACACGCCACGGCCAGGAATAATTTTTGCACCAAAACGTTTTTTGCCACGAAAATACGAAGCGGTAAAATATGCACCAAACGAACGAACAAGTTGAGAAACAATAACGCGCTCGATACCGTTAATAATAAAGGTGCCATGTGGCGTCATTAACGGAAAATCCGCAAAGAATATTTCTTGCGTCTTAATCTCCCCCGTTCTTTTGTTCGTAAGCCGTGTCTTTACACGAAGAGGAGCTTCGTATGAAAGATTGTTTGTGCGAGCGTAATGCTCGTCGTGTTGGGGTTTTTCTAATACGAACCCGAGGAGTTCGAGAACGATTTGCTTTCCAGTATGATCCTCGATTGGCGAAAACTCATCGAGTAACTCCTGAAAGCCTTTCTTCAAGAACCAGTCATAGCTCTTGAGTTGCACTTCTGCTAAGTACGGCAAGACTGCTAACGGCTCCTTGTACCGCGAAAAGTATTTTTTCTGCATAAAAATAGAAAAACAAGGACAAAAACCCCTAACTCCTACTTATAAATGGGGCCTTTATCGTATTTAATTGGTTATTTGTGCTTTTTAATAACCACTTTATTAAATTGCGCCTCATTGACCACTTTATCCAAAACTCATCCGCATGTGGACAACTACTACGCATTATTCCCAATGCACCCAGTATAAGTCCTCTCAAAATTTTGTCAATAGGGGTCCTCCGTTTACTGTTGCGACATCAATGAAAAACTTGCAAGTAATACATTATAACGCGCAAGTATTTCGTCACGATTGGGTGCGTCGGCGTTGAACAACACAGAAATGACCACCACATCAGCTCCGTTGTTCGAAACATATGTGAAGACTTTCTCAATGGATGGGTCATCGAGCGTATGCAGAGTAAGTTGATAAGCTGAGCGATTTACTAGTGTCACCGTCTTTGTCTGGACGATTATATTGCTACCAGCGTTGGTCTGTGCGAACTCCGCAATGGATAATATGGCGGGCTTTTGAATATGATGCAATGAAATAAAGCTATCACCGGATGGCAAATGAGCATTATCCGACGGAATATTTTCCATCGAAGTATTGATGACTTTCAAGCCATTGGTATCTTCGTCAATTCTCCAATCGCTTGGATACCTAAATTCAAATCCAAAATTACGATACATTTTCCAAGTCGAAGCATCTATAGTATTTTGCTGTTGGGTTTTGTTATGGAGTTTTATTGAGTAGTAAATATCATTACCCGAAAAGCTATAGTCTTGCTCAATTGAGTATGTTTGTATCGCCCACATGAGCAAAATAAAAACTACAACGATAATCGTTATAGTCCAGTCGAGCCAGCGCTTGAGAAATATATCTTTGAAAAGCATGAAGCTATTATCGCACAAAAAATGCTTTTGCCTTGTGTACAAAAAGCTTATCTACAACTCTACATGATCACGTTCGCGAAGGTGCTGACGAATGCGTTCTACATGAACGGTGAGTTTTTGTACATCTGCAATTTCGCGAAGCATTAACTCTGTACGCTTATCATGTTCAATAAGGTCAGAATGAATGAGAGAAATCTCACGCCTAAGATCGGCGAAGCCAAGTCGTACTTCGCGGTGGAGCTTTTCACTCTCTATTACATGAGTCTGAAGCAAGCCTCCAACATCCTCAATAGTTTTAATCTTTTTCTGCATGGTATCAGTCTATGAACATTCTACAGAAGCGTCAACTCCTCTTTCGCCTCCAGCGTTCTACTGTCACAAGCAATGGGCTTGCGATAAATATTGATGAGTAGGTACCAATAATGATACCGATTATGAGTGCGAGCGCGAAGTTTTTTGTGGCGACTCCACCAAAGAAATAGACCGCGAGCAATGAGAGTACGGTGGTAAGCGATGTATTGATCGAACGCGTAATGGTTTCTTTAAGACTTCGCTCAACAAGTTCTTCAAAATTGCCAGTACTGCTTCGACGTAAATTTTCACGAACGCGGTCGAATACTACAATGGTGTCGTGCACCGAAAACCCAAGCACCGTAAGAAGTGCTGTTACGAACAACGCGTCAATTTCAATCCGCAAAAATGAGAAAATGCCGGTGGGGATAAACACATCGTGCAACAAGGCGACAACCGCGATTACTCCATAAATCCAACTTGAGACTGGCCGTGATACCTTACGAAATGCAAACGCCACATAAAGGATAATGGCAATAAGCGCAAGCGCGAGTGCAATGAGAGCATTGCGGCGTAACTGACGGCCAACCGATGGACCTGTTGATATAAAACTTTTTTCTTCTACCTCACCTTTTGCACGAAGTGTAGCAAGCACCTTTTGGTGATCGGCCTCGGTCAAATAGTTCATCCGTACCAATACACGATGATCACTGCTTTGAGTCACATCGGTAACAGTAATACCCGCGCCTTTTAGAGAATCAACAATTTCGGATTTTGAAGGAATAGAATTTTTATACTCAACATCAATACGAGCATCCCCTTTGAAATCGACTCCGAGATTAAGACCGTAGATCAAAAGTGACGCAATTGAGAGCGCAAAAAGCGTGCCAGAAAATGTGTAGAAAATTTTACGTGACGCAACAATGTTCATGATATTCTCCCAAAACCACTACCATATAAAAACTTCAATGCGCGACCCGGAGCGTGCCTACGCGAATGAAGTGCTCGCAAAAATGTGCGCGTCACAACAATTGCGGAAAACATCGAAACACCAATACCAAGACCCAAAGTAAGTGCAAAGCCCTTAACTGCATCCGAGCCAAAATACCACAGTATCACTGCAGTAATTAGACTTGAAATATTCGAATCGCGTACCGATGTCCACGCGCGTCCAAACCCTTCTTCGATAGCCGTGCTCAAAGTTTTACCGCGACGTAATTCTTCTTTCATGCGTTCAAAAATAAGGATATTTGCATCAACCGCCATACCGATCGATAAAATAAAACCTGCAATACCAGCAGTTGAAAATGTAACCGGAATCAATTTAAAAACGGTAAGCGAAAGCGAAACATAAATTAAGAGCGCTACAATTGCGATGAACCCCGGCAATCGATACCACGTAAGCATAAATATCACTACGAGTAAGAACCCGAGAAGTCCCGAAAAGAAACTTTTCTTTAATGAATCGGCGCCACGAGCAGGCTCTTCCGTACGTTGTGAAATAAGCTCAATCGGCACGGGCAACGCTCCAGAATTCAGCCGCTGTGAAAGAATTCGCGCCTCCTCAGGCGTAAAATTGCCTGTAATTTGTGCGGTACCACCATCAATTTTTTCTCGTACCGTAGGAATACTAATTGGCACGCCATCAAGGAAAATAGCAATCGGTTTGTTTATATTTTGTTCGGTAAGCCGTGCAAAAATTTTTGAACCTTCTTCGTTAAATGTAATCTGTACTTGCGCATTGCCTCCAGCCTGAGCAAATTCTAACCGCGCGCTTTGCAAATAGCGACCGGTGAGTTCTGTGGGGGCAAATGCGGCAAATGGATTTTTTTCTGCATCAGCGTCTGAAACTTCGGGACGACGGATTTGAAATTCAAGATACGGAGTCTCGCCAATGAGTTTTATTGCTTGTGCAGGGTCGAATATACCTGCAAGCTGAACACTGAGATGGTCCTCGCCTCCTGTTCTCTCAACTCTCACGACCGGCTCTGAAACACCAAAAAAATTCACGCGACGCTCAATGACATCACGCAAACCTTCAAGTGCCGAAGACTTTTGGTCACTCGGAATTTTTGACATATCTGCCTTGTATGTGAGGTGAATGCCTCCTTTTAAGTCAAGCCCGAGCCGAAACGGCACATTTAACTTTTCCCAAATTCCCCACTTTGGATATACAAAATAACCGGCAAGACCGCCAAGTATGAGAAGGGCTACAGCTAAAAGTCGGAACTTCATAGAATGAAAGCTATTATAACAACGCGAGAAAAAAACACAAGAATTGACGAATGGTGCAAATCCCGTAGGATACAAACGAACAGCACTTTGACTTATAAAAAGGAGGAGATTCTAATGCCTATTACCGCGGGAATTTTTGGTGCGGGATCTAGTTTTGACGACCGCTACATCCCCGACTATGCGCAACTCGGCAAGCTCGTCGAGTCATGGAAAACAATTGGACTCAAAATTGTTCTCACGAGCGGATCATTCGATATGTTCCACGAAGGACATGCATTGTATCTCGAGGCCGCAAAAAAACTGGGAGACCTGCTTATTGTAGGCGTGGACAGCGACGAGAAAATACGAGCAAAGAAAGGACCAAATCGCCCTGGCGTGCCACAAATTGAACGACTTCGTATTTTGGCACACGTTCGCCATGTAGACGTCGTAACACTCAAAAATCTCAACGATTCAAAGTGGGCACTCATCAAACTGGCACATCCCGATGTACTCCAAGCAACCGAAGACACATATACCGATGAACAAATTGAAGAGTTACGAGCATATTGTGGAGAGGTCGTTGTTCAAAAACGCATGGCGACCACCTCGACAAGCGCACGAATCAGGCTGTTGGTACTTACGGGTGCCGAACAAATATCGAAAACTCTGATCGCAGAGCTCCCTGGCACTGTTCAGGCGATATTTGAAAAGATTAAGGAGGGCTCATGAAAAAGCAAAAAAATATTCTCATATCGTACATACCAGTACTTCATGACGGATATTGGAAACTTTTCCAACAAAGTCCAAGAGCGTCAACGCTCTATATTGTTGGAGAGAATATCATTCGCGACTTCCCCGAACTAAGAAAAGACATCCGACGGCTTGACCCACACCTCATACAGCGAGCGATTATCGGATGGGATCTATTCCAAAATGTTGAGATCCTTCACGAGCTCACCGCACACCACATCCGAAAAACACGCCCCTGCATTACAATGACGCAAGACGACCTTTCAACTGAAATCGCGAAAAAATATTTTCCCGATTTTTCGATAACGTATCAATCAACTTTTCTGCGCTGGGACAAGAAACGGTCAATGGCCTTGAAAGACATCCACTACGACACGCGAATG
>JBBTUF010000008.1:0-44331 GCA_038063855.1 Patescibacteria group bacterium | reverse complement strand
CAAGGCGGCGGGAGCGCATGGTTCAAAAGTAAATCTATACACACACTTGTATGTGCGAGAAAATGCAATGGAACTTTATGGTTTTTGTTCAATGGCGGAGCTCGAGTTTTTTGAAATGTTGATTTGTATTTCTGGCATTGGGCCAAAGTCCGCGGTTGGAGTATTGTCTGTAGCTCCGATCGATTCACTCAAACGTGCGATTGCATCTGGCGAGTCGAGCTATTTAACGAAAGTTTCTGGCATTGGGCGTCGTATTGCCGAAAAAATTATTCTTGAACTACGCGACAAGCTAGGAGGTGTCGATGGAGTTGTGCTTGGGTCTGACGATACCGATGCACTCGATGCTCTCATAGCGCTTGGGTATAACGCTCGAGAGGCGCGCGAGGCTTTGCACAAGGTAAGTCCAGAAAAATCAATTGATGAAAAAATAAAAACAGCACTCAAATCGCTCTCAAAATGAAAAGCCTTATACCATTTTTTATTTTAAGTTTATATCATAAGGCTTTTGCGCTTGTTTCGGCGATTCGATATGGTTTTCCATCAAAGAAACTCATTGTTATCGGGATCACGGGCACCAATGGTAAATCGACAACCGTTGATCTTGTACATCGCATTTTTGTTCAAGCTGGTTTTCGTGTGGCATCGGCTTCGTCGCTGAGATTTATTATTGACGGCAACGAGAAAAAAAATGAACTCAAAATGACTATGCCGGGGCGATTTTTCATGCAGAAATTTTTACGAGATGCGGTTACTGCAAAATGCGATGTCGCTATTTTAGAGGTAACAAGTGAAGGTATTCGACAATCGCGCCATGCGTATATTGATTTCGATGTGGCAGCTATTACAAATATAACCCCAGAACATATTGAGTCACACGGTAGTTTTGAAAAATATCGTGCTGCTAAATTAAAATTGTTTGAAGCGGTGGCGCATTCACCAAAGCATGGGAAGGCAATCATTATCAATGGCGATGACCCGTCGGCAAAACTTTTTTTGCAAACGCAACGATCCGAGGCATGGATGTACGCGCTTACGCAAGACAAGTGGGATACGCTTGGGCACGCTGTGATTCCACAATCATTTACGTTGCATGACGAAGGGATCCGATTTATAACGCATGGTTTAGAATTTTCGTTAAAACTTTTTGGAAAATTTAATTTGTATAATGCTCTGTGTGCTGTGTCGATTGCGCTTTCTCGAGGGATTGCTACCGAAGACATTCGAGATGCGCTTGTAGGTATTGCGGGTGTGCCGGGTCGGCTTGAGTTTATAACAAGCCCCACGAGTTCAATCTTTCAAGTTGTTGTTGATTATGCACACACGCCAGACGCGCTTTCTAATGTGTATACAACGCTTACTAAAAAAGATCGTCGCCTGTGTTGCGTGTTGGGGTCGGCCGGGGGAGGTCGCGACAAGTGGAAGAGATCAGAGATGGGAAAGATTGCTGACGAGTATTGCGCGGAAATTTTTCTTACAAATGAAGATCCGTACGATGAAAATCCAGAAGAGATTATTCGCGATATCGCAAAAGGTATTTCAAAGCAAAAGCCAAATATTATTCTTGATAGACGCGAGGCGATAACAGCTGCCATAAAAAAGGCGAGGTCTAACGATACGGTTGTTATAACCGGTAAGGGTGCCGAACCACTTATGATGCTTGAAGACGGAAAACGCATACCATGGGATGATCGCGAAGTGGTACGCGACATTTTAAATAAAGTAAGCTAGAATACACAGTGTCGAATTAGTTATAATTAATCGTTATATTTAAATATATGGAACATGAATCAAAAGATGTAAAGTTAGACTTTAGCCCAAACCCACAAGGGCCGATGAAATATTTGGTTTTTTTGGTTCTCGCAACCCTTATTTTATTTTTAACGGCGAGCGCAAAAAATGCATTTGAACGAGGCGGCAAAGATCCACTCGCTAAAAATACAATCACTGTCTCTGCTGAATCAAAAAAGCTTGTAGTGCCCGATACTGCTCAAGCATCGTTTACGATTCGAAAAGAAAATGCGTCCCTCGTTACTGCTCGAGACGAAGCATCAAAAGCATCGAACAAAGTTATCGAATATCTCAAAGGCCAGAGTGTAGACGAAAAAGACATAAAATCAACATCATACAATATGTATCCACAAGAGGTGTATGATTCACGGCCGTGCGTACTTTCATCAGGCTCTCAAACCATTTGCCCTCCTCGTAAAACAACAAAAACGTATGTTATTGAACAAACGTTTGATGTAAAAATCAAGAATCTTGATAAAGCCGGTGATATTATTGCGGGCGTCTCTAATGTAGGAGTTAACCAAGTAGGCTCTTTACAGTTTACAGTCAATGACGAAACGCGCGAACGTTTGCAGAAGGAGGCACGCGACGAAGCGATTAAAAAGGCGCGTGAAAATGCAAAAGTACTCGCCGGTAGCCTTGGCGTAAGCCTTGGGGATCTTGCGAGTTTCAACGAAGGTGGCAGTAGCCCGTACCCAATTTATTTTGGCAAAGGCGGCGGTGTTGCTATGGATAGTGTTGCCGGTAGTCCCGCGCCTGCGATAACTCCCGGTCAAAACGAAATCGTCAGCACCGTTTCGCTTACCTACGAAATTCGATAATGTCTAAGAAGGATTTATCAGTAATTGTTCATAATGTACGGAGCCTACACAACGTAGGCTCCGTATTTCGTACTGCTGACGGCGCTGGCGTTTCAAAAATCTATTTAACCGGCTACACGCCGAGTCCACTCGATGAGATGGGGAGAGCGCGAAAAGAAATTTCAAAAACTGCATTAGGAGCAGAGGAGAGTGTTAAGTGGGAAGTGATAAGAAATATTACGACATTAATCAAATGGCTCAAGAAAAGTGGAGTGCAGATCATTGCACTTGAAAATACAAAAAATGCGGTTGATTATCGAAGATTTAAACCAATCCGTGAGCAGGCGGTATTAATTATCGGCAACGAAGTACGCGGCCTCTCGCCTGCGCTTCTAAAAAAGTGCGACGTTATAATCTCAATCCCCATGCGTGGCCGCAAAGAATCTCTTAATGTCTCCGTCGCGTTTGGAATAGCAGTTTATACTTTAACTATTTAATACGAAATTGATTTTACGACTTCACCACGAGAGTTGCGAAGTATGATGCTATCACGTACTTGGCTCCAAAGTTCAGTGGGGCGGTTGAGGTAGGTCCAGTACTCGTTTTTATAAAAATCAGTATCATTTTTATGAAGTTTTATACACGCATCATAACTTGCAATTTTTGTTATATATTCACGGCATGTGTTATCGAGATTAAATGGTAGGGTCGAAGGCATGCGGCAGCTCGATAAATTTTTCACATACAGATAACACGTGTCGGTTAATGATTCTTGCCCGGGTTCTTTGTTTGGCGCAGGGCAGGAACCAGGAAGTGATGGAACAAATTTTTTGAATTGAGTTAGGTAGGTCACGCATTTATTTGCTCTAAAATTTTCGCCTCGTGGGCTTCGTCCTGTAATAACATTTATTTTACTGCCTTTTTGAATAATAAGTCTCTCTTGGTTGCCCACCGGTGTGACTCCAGGAAGTTGCGTTGTATTCCCAAGTTTAAATGATTCGCCTCTCGAGTTTGAAATTACCCAATCGGTAAGATCGATGGGATCAGTGGCTGATGACGAGTACGAAATTTGAACATATTCTTGATTTATATCGCGTTGACTTTAATTGGCTTTTGAAAGTGAGATAAACTTTTTTTGAAGTTCTAAGGCTGTTTGAGCTTGCCCCGACGGTACCGTCGGGGATCCACCTGTGTTTTTTGATCCTGAACTGAAAAATGATTTTTGTTCATGAATAACACCAAATTCAGCTTTTGGATTTGGTGGGGTTGCGCGTGGAATATTGTTGCTCGATATCCCAGTATATGAAAAAGCAGCAAAAGCAATAATAACGATGAGCAGTACAAGCAAAATAATCGTGCCTTGTTCCATTGCATAATTCTATCAGATTTTTGACCACGAGCATATTTTGTGATACAAAGGTGTATTCATGAACGCGATTGTTATTGATATTGAAACAGAAAAAGATTTCAAAGAAGTCGGTGGCAAGCAGAATATGCATTTGCTCGGGGTCACGGTTGTAGGAGCGTACGAATATAGCGCGAACGCATTTATAGCATTTGAAAAAGAAGAATTTCCTCGGCTCGAGAGCATGTTTGAGGCCTCAAGTATACTGATTGGGTTTAATATAAAGCATTTTGATATTCCCGTTCTTCAGCCGCACGTGAAGTTTGATTTGGGGCGGCTCGATGTACTTGATCTTATGGATGAGGTTGAGCGTGGTCTTGGCTTTCGTGTATCTCTCGATAATCTTTCTCGCGCGACACTTGGTGTCGGCAAGACCGGCATGGGGCTTGAAGCGATTGATTGGTGGCGCGATGGGCAAAAAGATAAAGTAAAAGACTATTGTCTGCAAGATGTACGACTCACGCGTGATTTGTACGAATTTGGCAAAGAGCATGGATATGTATTGGCTGATACGCGGGATCGTGGGCGAGTAAAAATTGAAGTTCGTTGGCGTGATACTGCCCCCGCGATAAAAAGAATTTTGGCTGATGCGCTTGCACGTCGTGTAGCAATCATGGTTGACTATAAAGTAGAAGATGGTTCAAGGGTACTTCCAAGCCGAAGAAAAATCGATATTTATTCGATAGGAGTAAATTCATTTGAAGGGTATTGCCATACACGAGGTGGAATTCGTACATTTCATATCGAACGCGTAACGGCCGCTACGCCAACTTCAGAACTATATCAATTACAAAATGACGTCCAGCAAAGTCTTATCTAAAGAAATTTTTCATACTGCGACAGGATCGATGGTTGCACTTCGCGGTGTTGTTGCGGACATTCGCAATTACGTTTCGGCGCACGCAGATTCATCATACGAAATTGTTATTGGGAGTGATTCACAAGCAACCCTCAAAGGGCAAGCGGCATTTGTTACGGCAATTGTGGTTCGCCGTATTGGCAATGGAGGGGTATCTTTTTGGACACGACATGAAGAAAAATTTTTTAATCTAAAAGATCGTATTTGGAAAGAAGCAATGCTTTCGATCACACTTGCGCAAGAACTTCGTACACTTATGAAAGAAGAAATTGGAGAAGAAATATTTTGGGAAGGGCGTGTGGAGTTTCGCTGTATTCATATTGATGTGGGCATGAACGGCCCCACAAAAGATTTAATTGACGGCATATCAGGCATGGTAAAAGGGTATGGCTTTGTGCCGGTGATAAAGCCTTTTTCATACGGCGCGTTTGTAGTTGCGGATAAGCATACATAAGGGATAGTCCTCGTAGTTGAATGGATACAACACCTCCCTCCGAAGGAGAAGGTACAGGTTCGATTCCTGTCGAGGGCATAAAAAAACTTGACAAAAACGCTCTATTTGTTATAATCGTTAGCAGACAAAGTACATATAACCAAGGAAGGAGGGGGCGCGTATGCTTGAAGGCATTATTGCTTTACCGGTAGCCATTCTTTTTATTCCTTTGCTTGCGTGGGCGCAAGTCCGCAGGAGTAGAAGTCGCTTAAGGCGGCTCGCAATGGAATTAATGGAACGGCGAAGGGAGTCTTTTAGGTTGATCTTTGGAAAATTACCAAATGATTCAACTCTTGCTCGAGAAGAAGTGAGTATAATACTTAGTGAGTTGAATCGCCAAAGCCTCAAGGCTAGCTGGAACAGAAACAGGTTTTTCGCTAGGCGTCAGCATGACAACTTTTTGAAGGCTCGTCGGCTTGCGGCAGAATTTGGCTTTTCCGTTCCTGCTGACAGGCGAGTAGTGACTGGACAACAAAGAAGGAGAACCGCATGATGTATGCTGTTGTATGGCTTGTGGTCGTTGGTTTGGTTTTCTTGGCTGTTCGCCACGTGCTTTCGTATGGTGACAACGGCAAGGGGCCTCGCTCAACCGGTCTTCCAGGCCAGCTCTAGTCTCAACCCCGCCTTTCACAAAGAAAGGCGGGGTTTCTTTTTTATATAAATCCGCTAGAATAAATCCCGCACCTTCTAGAAGGTAATATAATCTTGTTATATGAGTGAACTGGTGGATTATAAAATTTTCTAGTATGATTTAATTCGGTATTGTGAAGGTGCGGGATAAAAACTCACGGGCGGTTGATTTTATATGGGCGACTAGCTCAATGGTGGAGGTTAAAAGACATATTGATGTCTTTTAACCGTTTACACTCCGATACTTGGTGGACGGTTAGCTCAGTGGTAGAGCAATCGCTTTACACGCGAAAGGCCGCAGGTTCGAATCCTGCACCGTCCACCAAGCATCAGAGCAAGCCGAGAAGGTCCAAGGTTCAATCCCTTGCGTGCCCACAATTTAAATTTTTACTATTTTCGTGATAAATTAGAGTTGGATCGCTTTTGGAGTGAACTCGGGTGCCCCGCACAATGCTTGCGGGATTGGGAGGACGCCATGTTGACACTAATGTCGTTTCTTCGATTCATTTTGTGTGGGATTATTATCCCAGGCACGCTTGCACTTATGTATCTTGTGCTACGACCAATGTGGACAATTTAGCAAAGCTGTAAAAGGTCATTCGCCACCTGCGAAGCATTGCAGGTGGCGTTTCTTTTTGCTAGCCTTTGTTACAAGGTTCTTTGTTTTGCAATGAAGGAGGATACGAGTGTGAGAGAGCTATGCAATACTCCGTATAAAGATTTTAGCGTCTATGATCTCGAATATGTTTCATGCGCTTCATTAGGCATAAACTCTATGCCCGCCGATGAATTTCTTGCGTGGGCGCACCGCGAGCACGCAACGCCAGGCGAAAATCACGTACGTTCATTCATTAAGCAGTACAATTCACGACAGAAGCCGATTGCACAGCGCTTTTACACGGCAAATTTACTTTTCATGGGTACGCAACGGCAAGATGAAGGCGGCGGCGTTTGGATCCCATATGTTTATTGCATGTATTTCCCAGAAATTGGAATAAAGTTTACCTCGAGCTCTATGCGAGTTCATGGAGAAGTATGGCTTGCTCATGGGCACCATAATCTTGTTTGTTTTAAATAAAAGTATAGTTTTACCCCTGCTCTTACGTCCGCGTAGGAGCATTTTTTATGTTTGAAAGTTGGGATTGTTTTTGCCAAAAAAATGCAGTAGGATAATGAGGTAGTTTTTAATATGCCGTGGTAGCTCAGTGGTAGAGCAGACGCCTGAAGAGCGTCGTGTCGGGTGTTCGATTCACCCCCGCGGCACAACGCTGAGCGTTGTGTTAGGGACGCTAAGCATCCCACCATAACAAACAAAAAATCCGCGTTATGCGGATTTTTTGTTTGCGTTGAATTATTTAGTATTTTTTCGATAACCCCAATAGTATCCAACCAATAATAAAGATAACCCTAGTGAAACAAATAAAGGAAAATCTCCTTGAACATTTAAAAAATACCCAATCCATGCAAAGGCAACAGCTTGACCCATTCCGTCTACTCTTCCTTTTTGATATGATTGTTTTTCTGAAAGGCTCATAAAAAATCACTCATTCTTTACTTTGATGCGTTCAGTGCGGTGGCGGTCGAGTTTTGGTACTTTTACGGTGAGAAGCCCATGTTTGAGTGAGGCTTCGGCAGAATCTACATCAACTTCGCATGGAAATAGTATGGAGCGCGAGAAACTACCCCAATAGAGTTCTTGATAAAAGTAATTATCATGCGTAATTTCGCGAGTTTGTTCACGTTTGCCTCGTATCGTGATCATGTCGCGCGTGAGTTGCACATCAAGATCATCAGGTCGAACACCGGCAACGGTCGATTGGATGATAATATCGCTTTCTGTCTGAAAAACATCAACGGTAAGCTGGCCTTCTTCTTCTGGCGTGAGCCAATCTTCATCTTTTCGAGCGGGTGACGCTTTTGTGTGCGCTCGAGATTTAGTTCCGGAAGAGACCGCGAGGTGCGCACGAGGTTGCTCGTACGTCTCAGCTTCCTCGAGCTCTTCTTCGTTTGTATCTTCTACAGATACTGAACCCGTAAGGCGTTCAAAAAATGATCGTTTATCTTTTGGCATAGTACTTAATGTATTGTATGTTTAATGCGTTCGAATGAGAAGAGGATAAGTACTCCCGCGGCAATAAGAATTGCGAGTGCAGGCTCAATACTATTTCCTCCAGCAAATCCTGTTACTAGTATAGAAAGGTTAAACAATGCATGCAAGAGAGTGGATAACAGGAGTCCCAAAAAAATAGCAATTTCCTTGCGAATTTTGCCTCGAAAGAACGCCCCAGCAATACAATAGCCCAAAAGTCCGCTTGAAAGAGCGTGTAAAAGTGTTGCCCCTATAAAACGGAGGTTGATAATCGTAAGTCCTTGGAATATTTCGTAGGCAAAGGGTCTTTGTAGATATAAGGCATTCTCAAAAGCGGCAAACCCAAGTGCCGCTGTTATCATATACATCATGGCGTCGGCAGGCTCATCGTATTCCTTACGCCAAAAGATAAAAATGGCAACCGCTAGAAATTTTGCACACTCTTCGATGAGCGCAGAACCAAGTAAAAGAGATCCTGTTGCAATAAGTGTTTCTTTTGTCTGTGTTGCTTTTGTTATAAACGGTAATAATTCTCGCAAAAGCATTCTTTCAAAGAAAAGCGCTACAGGTATTTCAAGCATTCCTGCAACAAACGCAAGGAACAGCAAGTGGCGAGGTTCTGGAGCTTCATCTTCTTTCAGCCAAAACCATAGCCAGATGAAAGCGGGCAAAAACCCACCAACAAAAGCCATGAGAGTTGTTGAGAGTGTGATGTGGGGTATCATTATAGTTCTTCAACAATCAACAAAGTTTTATTTTGAACAGGGGTAAGCTCCCAAAGCTTTTCTGTTATAAATGGTATAAAAGGATGGAGTAGTTTTAATGAAGAGGCAAATACATAAAAAAGCACTTGATGCGTCTCAGAGGACGGATCTTTTTTTACTTCTTCTAAAAATACATCGCAAAATTCGTGCCAATAAAAATCATAGAGTGTGTGAAGTGCGGTTCCAAATTCGTACGTTTCAATATTTGCTCGCACTGTTTTTGATGTTGCTTCAAGAGAGGCAAGAATTTTTTGCGTATGAGGACGAGTCGCACGTGGTTTTCGGAGCGTTCTATTTTGTGTACCAATTTGTGCGAGCGTAAAACGGCCCGAGTTCCAAATTTTATTTAAGAATTTTTTTCCGGCACGAAGCGCATCTTCCGACCAATGAATATCTTGGGTACTCATCACTTGCCACATAAGACCAAATCGCACAGCATCAATTCCGTATTCGCCAATGAGCTTCATGGGGTCGACAATATTGCCGACTGATTTTGACATTTTACGCCCCGACTTATCGAGAATAGTTGGGTGTACAAAAATTGTTTTGAACGGAGGACGCCCCATAAACTCGAGACCTGAAAAAAGCATACGAAAAATCCAGAGATAAAAAATTTCTCGCGCGCTCGATATTACACTCGTTGGGTAGTATGTTTTTAAGTCATTAGTTTCATCGGGCCAATGAAGCGTTGCAAACGGCCATAGTGCTGATGAAAACCATGTGTCAAGAACATCGGTTGTCTGTTGCCACGGTTTTTTACAACGTCGACAAAGTTCTGTGGGTGCCATGAGTCCAATGTGCCACCCGCCCGAACGACTGTCCGGTCGGGCGGGTTTTGTTTTTTCATCGCACTCACATCGCCATGCCGGAATGCGATGCCCCCACCACAGTTGGCGGGATACATTCCAATCGCGAATGCCCGCGATCCAGTCAAGCATAATTTGTTTTCGATTTTCTGGTACAAACGTAACTTTATTTTTTTCTATTGCACGTTGTGCATGAAGCGCCAATTTATCCATTTTCAAAAACCACTGGTCAGATAAAAGCGGTTCAATTACGGATTTGCATCGGTCGCAATGCGCGACAGCATGGGTATAGTCTTCTGCTTTTTTTAATAGATTGAGTGTGGTTAAGTCTTCAACCATAAGGTCACGCGCTTCCATAACTGTAAGGCCTTCAAATCGCACGCCAGCATTTTTATTCATTCGTCCATTCTCACCGATGATTTGTACAATATTTATTTCCGGATGGCGCGTATAAATTTCGTAGTCGGTCATATCGTGTGCTGGTGTTACTTTAATAACACCGGTTCCAAATTGTGGATCAGCCGCAATGTCGGCTACAACGTGAAGATTTATTTTGCTCATTTTCGGTTTTTTATCGCGCGGTACGGTGGGATCACTTGTCTCGATAGTAATATCTTTGCCAATCCATTCAGTGTATCGTGCATCAGCCGGATGTGCCGCAAGCGCTGAATCGCCCAGTTTTGTCTCAGGGCGAGTTGTCGCAATATCTATTTGTCCATACGCGATATGGTAGAGCTTCCCCTGCTCTTCAGTATATTCAACCTCGAGATCGGATAGTGTTGTGCGACACCGAGTACACCAATTGACGACTCTTTTACCACGATAGATATATCCTTTTTTATGATAATGCAAAAAAACATTTTCAACGGCATGTTGGTACGCCTCATCCATTGTGAATCGTGCGCGCGACCAGTCGGTTGATATGCCGAGGCCTTTCAGTTCTTGGTCAATATTTGATCCGATTTCGCGCATATATTCCCACACACGCTCAAGAAATTTTTCGCGACCCAAATCAGCTCGCGTTTTTCCTTCTTTTTTAAGTTCCTTTTCGACTGCAAATTGGCCAGCAATACCTGCGTGGTCTTTTCCGGGAAGAAAAAGCGGTTTGTAGTTTTCCATTCGTTTTCGACGGATGAGAACATCAGACATAACGTTTTCAAGCGCATGGCCTACATGCAAATGCCCGGTAATATTTGGTGGCGCCATTACAATTGAAAATGGTTTGCGACGTTCTGCGTTTGGCAATGAGTCCGGATTAAAAAACCCCGACTGCTCCCACGCGCGGTATATTTCTTCTTCGTATTGTTTTGGGTCGTAACTTTTAGATAGATCCTCAAGTTTCACAATGGCATCGTAGCACGCGCTGAGAGTTTTTTCCAGCCTGTGAAATCATTTTTTTCTACATGAAAATATGCGCTAGCCGCGATCATCGCAGCGTTATCGGTTGTCAATTGTATCGCAGGAAGGTGGATACGAATACCAACTTCTTTTGCGGCAATTTGCATGCGCGTTCGCAGGCGCACATTTGCGGCAACCCCACCTCCAAGAATTAGTGTGCGTGCATTATGTTCTTTGATTGCGTGCATTGTTTTTAACAGCAGTACATCGACAACAGCCTCTTCAAATGAAGCGGCAACATCATTTTTGGTGAATGCGATTTTTTTACTTTTTAAATCACGAAGCGCGTATAGAACCGCAGTTTTCAGCCCCGAAAAACTAAAGTTATAATTTTTTGTATTAATCATTGGGCGCGGGAAAGCATACGCGTACCGGTTACCGGTCTCGGCGAGTCGACTAATTTCTGGCCCGCCAGGATATTGGAGGTCAAGCATACGCGCAACTTTATCAAATGCTTCGCCTGCGGCATCATCAACCGTTTCTCCGATCACGGTATAGTCGAGCCAGTTTTTTACAAGAACAAGTTCTGTGTGCCCACCGCTCACCAGCAATGCTATTGCTGGAAACTTAATTTTTTTCTTATCACTTCTCACTTTAGACTTATCACTTTGTGCGAGCAAGATTGCAGCAATATGCCCTTCCATATGATTTGCTGCAACTACGGGTAGTTTCCAGTTTTGTGAAAGTTCTTGTGTGAAAGTGATGCCGGCCCAGAGAGCCGGTTCAAGCCCTGGTCCCACGGTAACTGCGAGTGCGTCAATTGGTTTTCTCCGACGCTTCGACCCCTGTCGAAGGTCGGAGCCCCGATCCCACAGGGCGTCGGGGTTAATGCCAGCTTTTTTGAGCGCATCAACAAGTAATATTGGCAAGTGTTTTATGTGCTCACGTTTTGCAATATTTGGTACAACTCCTCCAAATTCTTTATGGAGTTCAATCTGTGATGTAATTACATTCGCACGAATTTCAAATTTTGGGTTCGCAAAGCCACCAGAGCAGTCAAGAATTGCAATGCCTGTTTCATCGCATGAGGTTTCTATTGCAAGAATTGTTGTGGTTTTTCTTAATGCCATGGTGCGCGATACAGGGATCGAACCTGTGGCCTTTTGCGTGTCATGCAAACGCTCTACCACTGAGCTAATCGCGCTGATGGTAGGCAGTGTAACGTGTTTTTATTTTTTTGTACATTGAGATTTTATATACAAATGGTATACAGAAAGTATTAAATTATGATGCAAAAAGAGGAACTTATTACGAAGGCAGAGGCAATTCTTCAAGGCGGGGGAGTCGCCGGTGACGATTTAATAATGTGGCAGAGTGTGCTGGCTCGTGTCTCATCTGCGGCAGTTTCGTTATTCATTGATATTATGTCAGAGGATGAGGATGCCCTTGTAATGCTTACTGATAATTTGAAAAAGAAAATAGCGGCAGGAGATGACCCCGCGAAAATTCAAGAAATTGTTTCAGATGAGGAAGCGCAGTTAGTAGAACTTATCAGTTCATAAAAATATTATATGGAAGGTCTAAATTTTGAAGATTCTACAGGGTCACAAGAGTCGCATGAAGCACAATTGCCTCTGCTCGCGCATCGAGAAGCAGAAATGCTTGTAGAAAAATTAGGCGAAGGCGTAACTCATGAAGGTGACGAAGGGAAGGGATTTCTTACTCAATTACCAGAAAAAGTAAGAAAATATGCAAAAGTAATGCTTCTTGGAACGGCTCTCTCGGGAGGGCTTGGTGTGGAGTTTAGTCCAACTGAAGCAGAGGCCGGCGACAGGCATGAGTATGTGGTAACCGCTCAAGATATTGCTCGAGATGCATACACACAAGAACGAGAACGAATCGCACGCCAACAGGCGCAAAGAGATGTATCTACTATTCAAGAAACCGCTCGTCAACAAGCGCGTGCCGATGCAGAGTTTGAGCGTAATCCAAACGATATTGCTGGAGCCGCGTTTGCAAAAGAACAAGCACGCATTGCAGCACAAGAGGCGCAGTATCGAAGACGTGCGCTCGAACAAGCGGGGAGGAACGCGGCACGCCAACAGGCAGCGCTTGCGCACGACCCTCTCGCGCGCGTAATTGTCGGCTTATTTAACTTGCCAAACAAAGTTATATCACCAATTATTGATCGAGCGTTTGATGGTAGGTAGGGAAATATTGGCTATTTTTTTTATAAAAAAATAGTGCTAGGATATTTGCACAAACGGCTCCATCGTCTCCTCCTTCGCTCGTTATTGTATTTGAGCTTCGGAAGGACAAGTACTGGTAGCAAACCGGCTTGCCCTTCGAAGCTCCGATGAAAATCGGAGCGTAGGAGGGCCCCATCGTCTAATGGCTAGGACAGCACGCTTTCAATGTGTAAATACGGGTTCGATTCCCGTTGGGGCCGCAATGATGGGCATCATTGCGGCGGGCGATTCCGGTATGAATATGCCGACAATATTGGGATAAACCTAAATTTGATCAAGATTTTAAAAAAGTTTTAAAAATACTTAAAAAAGACACCACAAGTAGAGGAAATATGGGACATATTTCATTCTACCCTAGCCATTCCTTGGAACAAGGGATTGGCTAGGTGAGCGTGGAGACCAGCCGACGACTGCATGCATCGGGGGAGGGGAAAATTAGAATCAAGAAGCCCGCCCAAAGGGCAGGCTCACAGCTGTGTGTCCCGTAGATATCTCTCTTCGAGCGGCAACGTTGTGATCGGCGACGAAGGGATGCTGTCATCAGGCGAGTTGACAAAGTAAGCTCGCCCAGTGTAGATTACAAACAGTGTTCGTTTCAATGCACTCTCTGTCTAAATTTTCTCCTTGACTAGGGTGCCAAGCGGAGCTAATGTTCCGCTCGACTCGGGACTGACCTCCGATAGGAGGTCGGCATGATCACTGTCTCCTAGTCGGAGACGGGCCCGTGTCGCTTTTAATTGGCCAGTCGTGGTTCCTTATCGGAGCTGCAAGCTGGCCTTTTTTTTTGGTCCCACCTTTTAACGCCGGCGAAGTCCGGAGGAGGTTCCAATGCTGGTCTATGTGGACTGTAGTGGCAATCCCAAGCCTACCGACACGAATGCATACTCGGCACTCGCCGGAGTCGTCATGCGTGAGCGGGACTCATCATACATCACCCGAGAGCTATACAAGCTGAAGGTGTAAGTTTTGATTCCAAAATGAAGAAAAATGTAAAAAATTGAAAACTATCAAAAGAACAAAAACCCATACAGCGCATGGGTTTTCTTTTATAGAAGGGCTTTCAATCTTTTACAAATCTTTTCTTTTTTTGTATAAAACTTACAGAATTGGGTGGGTAAGAACGACCGAGGGGGGAACTTCTGATTTCAGAATAGGAAAAAGCGGAAATCTGTCAAGGAAGTCGCGCGGCTGGAAATACAAGCGCGACAGCTCTAGCGGGAGACGGTCGTCAGCGCAGCTTATGTTCGTTCGACCATCACTCTGAGAAACGCCGCGGGGGAAAGAATCATGATGCGTCGGTACGCATCGAGGGTACGCAAGTCGCGGTCACCACTTACGAGGTACTCCGCACGAGCGGCGAGCGCGCATTCGAGGATACGGTTGTCGGCCTCATCACGAACGACAGTAAGATGCTCAGGTCCGGGATCAATGCAGGTTGCTGGCAGGCTCGCGAGCGCGGTGCGGATGCGTCGCGTGTCCCAAAGAAGCTTCACGGCGAGAATGTCATGCACTTCTTCAAGGATGAACGGGGAGAGATAGAGTGCAATCTTCCCGTGATGGGCGAGGTCAAGGACTGCCGCAGGCTTGCCGCCCCAGTGGAGCGCAGAAATCAGAACGTTGGAATCAGCGACGACGCGCGGGGGCATACGGAGTGAGATCACCGCGACGGTACTCGTCGATCACACGCTGGACGTCGGCTTCGGTCCGGATCCCGAGTTCCTTCGCCTTCTTGCGACCGTAGGCACGCGTCGCTTTCCACGCGGCCTGACGCGCCTTGGTATCAGAGAGGTATCGCCGGAGTGCCTCGCGCACGAGCTCAGATGTCGTTTGGTGCTGCTGCTTGGCAAGCCGAGTGACCTCCTCGACAAGGGGGGGTGGGAGTGAAACGGAGACGGGTTTTCGATAAGCCACTGGCATGTTCCTCATGTATTAAGGTGTAATACACCTAGTATAAAGGACGATAGCTGAAGGCGTCAAGGTCGCCTTATAGGCCATAAAAACTGTTACCGAACGAGGAGTGGATAGGCCATAAATAGGTTACCGTGGTTGCTATATGAATATGGCAACCAAAAAAGACATATTTCAAACACATCTTACAGAATGTAAGTTTTGATTCCAAAATGAAGAAAAATGTAAAAAATTGAAAACTATCAAAAGAACAAAAACCCATACAGCGCATGGGTTTTCTTTTATAGAAGGGCTTTCAATCTTTTACAAATCTTTTCTTTTTTTGTATAAAACCTACACTTATATTATAACAATATGCTCAAACACGAAGAAATTTTACTGATTTTTAGTTTACAGACAAATGGGTTTACTGTCGCTGAAATTGCTCAGCAAACAGGAAGGAGTGTAGGAACTGTTTATAATTATCTTCGTCAACAGAGACAACCTAAAAAAGAAAATAAAATACACCAAACAAGGAATAATCAACTTGAGCCATTTTATGAATACCTTGATACACAAATTAAGTTTGGTATACAAAATGCCAATAAACTCTATCAGGAACTACTTGCGCGAGGATATGTTGGCAATTACGGTAATGTTCGTAATTACTTAAATCAAAGAAGTAAAAAAGACACATATAAGATTAGTAAACATGTCGAAACTCCACCAGGTTACCAAGCACAAGTTGATTGGGGTTATTTCGGAAAAATTTATATCAGTGGTCGACCAGAACGGCTATACGCTTTTGTGTACGTATTATCGTATAGTAGGGCAATATACGTTGAGTTTGTGGTACGACAAGATCAACAAACATTACAGCAATGTCATTTCCATGCTTTTGAAAAGCTTGGTATACCGAAAGAAGTTGTATATGATAATATGAAAACGGTTGTGCTTGGCAGAGAGAAGCTGTCTGATAATACGATTAAGATTCGTTACAATCCAGCGTTTATGGATTTTGCTAGTCATTATGGTTTTATCCCATCAGCATGTCCGCCATATTGGCCGCGTGCAAAAGGCAAAGTGGAATCGGTAGTAAAATATATTCGCTATAATCTCATGCAAGGCATGATTTTTGGCAAAACATACAGCAATCTTGATGATCTAAATCAGAGAACTACCGCTTGGATAGAACGGGTAGCTCAGCGTCGCGTTCATAAAAGTACGGGAGAACAGCCACTAACATTATGGCTTCAAGAAAAAGAAAATTTAAAATTTCCCTCTACAATTCCCACTTATAATTTTGCCCCGTTATTTGTACGAAATAGTACGAAAGATGCTCTTGTACAATACAAATTAAATTTTTATTCAGTACCACGCGACTTTGCTAGAAAAAAACTTCATGTAAGAGATATTTCTGATAAAGGAATTTCAAAAGTATATATATACCATCAAGGACATTGTATTGCTTCGCATACAATGTCTAAAGTACGGGGAGCATGGATTATTGATGAAAATCACATAGCCAATAAAAAAGAAATTCAAAAAAATATTACAATAGACTCGCCAAATAAAGTCGAATTGCCACTTGTCGTAAAGGCTCACGACATTTCATATTATAATAAGTTAATATAGAATTAGATATGAGTAGAAAAACACCAAATCGTTATTTTTATATCGACGGAGTCAATCAGGAAGAACGTCTTCGTCACTTACTGAAATTGCTTGATATTGAAGTTGGGTATGATTCATTGAAAAATATTGCTGATACGGCTATACAAAAAAAGATACCTCCTTGCGATTACATCGAAGCATTTCTAAAGGCGGTGATTGCTCTAAAAGAAGAAGGGAGACGAGAACTCTGGATAAAACAAGCAAAATTTAAGGCGCTAAAAACCCTAGAAGACTTTGATCTTCTTTTTCAGCCAAGTATTAATGAAGTGCAAATCCAAGAGCTTGCCACTTCCCGCTTTATCGAAAAAGGGCAAAATATTATTATTCTCGGTCCGTCTGGAGTTGGTAAGAAACATTTAGCAACCTCGCTTGGGATAAAAGCAATCGAAAATGGATTTCGGACAAAATTCTTTAGAATAGATGAGTTGGTTGGAGATTTCCAGAAAATCAGTAATATAGATACCTCTCAGCGTTTTTTGCGGAATCTTATAAAGCAAAAATTACTTATTTTAGGTGACATCGGACTTCATAGTCGTATCGATGAAAACGGATCGGCTTTTCTTTATAAACTTATTACGAAGCGATATGAAGAAAAAGCTACAACTATTTTTACTTCAGTAGAGTTATTTGATAAGTGGGATTTATTTGGAAGCCCTCGAAGAACAGAAGATGCGCTAGATAAAATTATGGAACATGCTGTAATCATTAATATTACAGGCGATTCATATCGAAAGAAAAATAACCCAAAAGAGCTGGAGAGTCTTTCATAAATTTTTTTCCCCCAGCTGCGTTATATCCGCTATACTATGGAAGATATGCAAAAACATTTGGTAGGCCATGTAGCTATTATCCCTGACGGAAATCGCAGGTGGGCAAAGGCGCGTGGCAAGATGCCGTGGATGGGGCATGCTGAAGGCGCAAAAACATTTGAAAAAATTCTTAAATCTGCATTTGAACAAAATGTGTATTGCCTTTCGTTTTGGGGGATGAGTGTTGATAATATCGATAAAAGGCCACCGCGCGAAGTAAAATTTCTTTTGGACACATTTTCAAAGGTTTTAATGAAAGCTGCCAAAAGTCCTAATTTAGAAAAATATGATGTTCGAGTGTCTATCTTGGGAGAGTGGAGAGAGAGGTTTCCAAAAAAACTTGTTACCCTTGGTGAAAAAATAATAGAGGAAACAAAAAACCGCAAAAAACACGTAGTTAATCTTCTTTTGTGTTATGACGGCAAAACAGAAATGATAAGCGCGTTTAAAAAAGCAGGTGTTTCAAAGGGGAATTTTACTACACCAAAAGATTTTTTATGGACGCGTGATTTGCCGCCTGTTGACCTTGTCATTCGTACGGGAGGAGATCCACACTTGTCGGCTGGCTTTATGATGTGGGATACAGCTGATGCACAGTTACGCTTTGAAGAAAAAATGTGGCCGGATTTTACGGTTGCGGATTTTGAGGAGGCGATAGCCGATTTCAAAAAACGCGAGCGTCGCTTTGGCGCGTAATACGACGCCTTAGCGCGTGAATGTCGCACAAGCGCATGATATACTAAAAGCATGGCATTGGGCATGCTTTTAGGCGAGTATCTTTCATGGCACTACAGTCTTGGTGTTGTGGAATTTACGCGCGCATGGGGGAACATTCACTGGTTTTTATTTCATTATTTTTCGATCCCAACACTACTCGCAAGTCTCTTTGCTCCATTCCATCGCATTCAAGAAAGACGAACTCGAGGTTTTGATCCGCAAAATTGGTTTGAGGTTTTTATTATCAATACATTAATGCGCTTGGTTGGCGCAATCGTTCGGCTCATTGTTATCGCAGTTGGGGTGTTTGCTCAGGCAGTCGCTGTATGTATTGGAGGCGCTAGTTTTTTGTTGTATGTTGCGGCTCCCATTACAATACCCGCTAGTTTTTTTATTGGTCTATGGTTGATAGTTTCATAACATCATGACCGATATTAATATTCTCGATTCACTCCCACTTTCAATGCGTGTATTGCGTCTCGATACGGTGTTTGGTTCGAGCGCGCGAAAAAAACTAACACGGATTTTGTTTTCGCTCTTTTTATTTTCGATTTTTGTACTTTTGTTATTTGCGTTTGTGCGGTACGCAATTGCACCGCGAATCCCAGCAGACAAAGCGCTCATGTTGGCGGAGTTGCCTGTGTGGCAAGTAGCCGGATTTGTACTCATTATTTTTAGTATAGTATTTCCGTGCTTATTGCTTGAGTTTTATTATCGATCGTACCTGGCGCCCGCACGATTTATTGCGCGAGGAGATACAGAATTTTTTGCGAGCTCCGAGGCTTTGCGTATTTTTATGAATGCTCAACTCTTACGTAATCGGCCGTTACAATTTCGCGAAGTTTTAATGGCTTTTGCGGAGAGTAAATTTACAAACATTCTTTTATTGCGACTTGGTATTGACGGATCAGCCTACGTCGATTGTATGAACGCAGAGCGAGGGGTAATACAGGTGCAATCAGAATTATTCATTGAAACAATATGTGCATCTGCTGTTGCAAAAAAATCAAATACAATATATGCGGCCGATATTCTTGAGACGCTTATGAATTATGATAAAGCATTTGCAAAGCTTTTGTTTGAAATGAAAATCAAAAAGGAAGATTTATCGGGTGCCGCTCTGTGGGTTGAAGATATGCTTGATACCGAGCGCGCTCGAGAGATGTGGTGGAGCGTGGAAAATCTTTCGCGCATTCAGGGCATCGGAAAAGATTTTGGTTTTGGTTACACATTTACACTCGATCGATATTCGCACGATCTTGCCTACAGCACAACGCGATTGTCGCGCGAGGCGCGGCGCGACGAGATAAAGGCGATTGAAGATGTATTGTCGCGATCGTACGAGGCAAACATTTTGCTGGTAGGCGAAGAAGGTGTTGGCAAGCATGCCGTGCTCGAGGGCCTCGCATCGCGCATTCGTGAAGGAACCACGGTGCCCGCACTCGAACATAAACGTGTGGTGGTGCTTGATGGCTCTGGTCTTACTGCCGCAACGAAAACAAAAGGTGCATACGAGGAGCTCATCATCAAGCTTTTAAATGAAGCGGTTGCAGCCGGCAATATTATAGTAGTGCTCGAGAATTTGCCGGGGTTCATTGCATCGAGTTTTGAGCTGGGTACTGACATTATGGAAATACTTGAGCCATATTTTTCCGGTGCGAGCATTCAGGCAATTGCGCTTTCTGATAAAGCGGCATTTCATAAAGAGCTCGAGCCAAACGGAAGAATTATGAAATTATTTGAGCGCGTTGAGATCGAAGAGCCAAATCGCGATCGCGCACTTCGCATGCTTGAAGATTCTCTTGATATACTCGAGCCGCGGAGCGGGAAGTTTTATACATACAAAGCGGTGTTGCGGGCGTATGAACTTGCCGATCGTTTTATTACGACGGGCGCGATGCCCGAGAAAGCAATTGATCTCCTCGATGAAGTTGCTTCAGCCGTTTCAGCAGATACAACATTTATTATGCCAGACGATATTGATGCAATAGTTCAAAAGCGAACACATATTCCAACACTGCAAGCAGAAGCAGGCGAGCGCGATAAACTTTTGCATATGGAAGATTTACTTCATACGCGCATGATCGATCAAGAATTTGCAATCAAAGCAATTTCTGATGCGTTGCGCCGTGCGCGATCGGGTCTCAAAACTGGTACGCGACCGGTGGGGTCATTTTTGTTGCTCGGCCCTACGGGAGTCGGGAAAACCGAAACTGCCAAAGCGCTTGCCGAGATGTATTTTGGCGGGACGGACGCAATGATTCGATTTGATATGTCGGAATATCATGGTGAAGAAGGCATTCGAAAACTCATTGGAGCGTACGACTCGAAAGAGCCGGGTATACTTGCATCGCGCCTTCGCGAGAGGCCGTTTTCGTTGTTGCTTTTCGATGAATTTGAAAAAGCATCACATGAGGTCCACAATCTATTTTTGCAAATTCTTGATGAGGGGCTTTTCTCTGATGGAGCAGGCAAACGTGTATCAGCACGCGAGGCTATGATAATTGCTACTTCAAATGCAGGGTCTGACCTTGTGTGGGATATGCTGAAGGCGGGACGTGACCCATCAAAAATTCAAAGTGAAGTTGTTGATCGAATTCGTGCAGACGGCATTTTTTCGCCGGAGCTTTTAAACCGTTTTGATGCGATTGTGGTGTATCATCCGTTGAGTAAAGAGCAGTTGGTGCAAGTAGCGATGTTGTTACTCAAAGAATTAAAACTCAAGCTCGAAATAAATGAAATGCATTTTGAACCCACTGAAGAACTCGCGCGGCGTGTTGTAGAGCTTGGGTATGACCCTGCGTTTGGCGCGCGCCCCATGCGCCGTGCCATTGCCGACCGCGTTGAGCAAATAATCGCCAAAAAGATTTTGGAGGGCGCGCTCAAGCGCGGTGACACATTTACCTTTAGCAAAGAAGATATTGCTGGGTTATAATAAAAAAATGGAAACCTGTATTTTTTGTAAGGCTACAATTAGCTTTGCTTTCTCGTAGTATTTTGCTATAATGCACGCATGGCTGAATCGTTGCAATCAAAAATTTTAAATATAGAGGCTGAATTAAATATTGTAAAGCGAACACTAAAAAAGTCGCTTGATTTTAATATTGACGAACGAAATTGGCGGGCAGTAAAATCAACTGCAAAGAAAACACGCAAACAATTGTCCCGTGATTACTATGCAAAAAACTAAGGTTTTTGTAGATAGTAGTGTTTTTATCGCCGCCGCTCTCTCTTCTCGAGGCGGCTCTTTTTATATTTTATCTGGGTTGCAAGAGCAGTTTGAGTTTATTACGAACCAATATGGAAACCTGTATTTTTTGTAAGTTTATTAAAAAAGAAATTGCGACCGAATGTGTGTACGAAGACGATGTTGTATATGCGTTTCTTGATAACATACCTCGCTCGCCAGGGCATACGCTTGTGATTCCAAAGATACATGCAGAAAATATTCTCGATATGCAAAAAGAAAATGTTGGCCCATTTTTTGAGCGCGTGCAAATTGTAGTTGGTATGATAAAGAGTTCACTTGCTCCCGATGGTTTTACGCTTGGTATCAATCACGGCAAGTGGGCGGGGCAGGCGGTTGATCATGTACATTTTCATATTATTCCACGCTGGCAGGGCGATGGCGGCTCGTCAATCCACTCCGTAGTTTCAAATCCACCAAAAGAAGATATTAAAACAATAGCCGAGAGAATAAGAGCAGTAAAATAATAAGTAATTTTTTGCAGCGTCGGAGCCCTTTGGGTTAAGCTGAAAAAATTAGGCATTATTTTACTGATTGAGTTATGAAAATAATTTATAAGGACAAAGATATTATCGCGATAGCAAAACCGGCTGGCATGGTAGTGCATCACGATGCTCGGCACATGTCGGGCACGGTTGTCGATTGGTTGCTCGAGAATTATCCAGAGATCGAAGGTGTTGGCGAAGACATAATTCGGTCAGGCATTGTACATCGGCTCGATCGCGACACCTCGGGCGTTTTACTAATTGCCCGAAATCAAAAATCATTTGAACATTTAAAAAAACTTTTTCAAGCTCGCGGCGTTCATAAAAAATATAGCGCGCTTGTGGTGGGAGCTGTAAAAAAAGATTCAGGTATTATTGACGCTCCAATTGCGCGCTCGACAAAGCATTTTGAAAAACGAGTTGTTGGCGGCAAACAAGGAAGGAGTCGCGAAGCTATAACACATTACAAAGTTGTTGAGCGATTTGTCCTGAGCTCGTCGAAGGATTCTTTCACACTTCTTTTGGTAGAGCCGAAAACTGGCCGTACGCATCAAATTCGCTCACACCTGGCGCATCTCGGTCATCCAGTTGTATGTGATTCTCTTTACGGTGGTAAGCGCTTTTTATGTCCCGCGGGGCTTGGCCGGCAATTTTTACATGCATCAAGTATTGAGTTTATCAATACAAAAGGCACAAAGATTCATGTTGAGGCGCCACTACCAAAAGATCTTGCAGGCACGCTCAAGCAATTGCGTAATGGCGTGTAGTATGATATAAAGAAGTTCATATGAAACCAAGCGAAACCATTAACTGGAAGACTGAAATAAAGCCTGGCGATACGGTGCGCGTTGTACAGAAAGTTCGTGAGGGTGAAAAAACACGCTTGCAAACATTTGAAGGTATTATTATTGCGACAAAACATGGTGTTGGCGCAACGGGCACATTTACCGTTCGCAAAGTTTCGGCCGGCGTTGGCGTTGAGCGCGTATTTCCAATTCACTCTCCAATTATTGAAAAAGTTGAAATTACTCGTCGAGCTACTCGAGTACGCCGAGCAAAATTGTATTACATTCGCGAGAAAGCGGCACGCGATACGCGCAAGAAAATGCGTCAAACACGATTCACCGCGTCTGCCTCGGATCGACCAGGTCGAGACGGGGAAGGTTCAGGCAGCAAAGCAAAAACAGAAGAATCAAAAAGCGAGGAATAACTCCTCGCTTTTTTAAATGAATTTAAGGGATTTTTATTGGCAGACGCTATAAGCTTGAGGTATAATACGTGGCATGAAACCTGGGTCAAAGCCAAAGGGTAATGTCAAAATAGAATGGTCGCCAGAATTTGCCTATGCAATTGGACTTATTACGACTGATGGATGTTTACTGAATGATGGGCGGCATATTGATATAACATCGAAAGATCGAGATCAACTCGAGAACATATTACACTGTTTAAAAATAAAAGTAAAAATTGGAACAAAAGGCTCAGGGTCGAGCAAGAAGCGATATTATCGTGTACAGTTCGGAGACGTACTTTTTTATAAATTCCTTCTTGCTATTGGCTTGACTCCAGCGAAGTCGCGTACTCTTGGGGAAATCGATATACCAAAAAAATATTTTTTCGATTTTTTACGAGGGTCGTTTGATGGCGACGGCACATTTTATTCGTACTATGATCCTCGTTGGCGCTCAAGTTTTATGTTCTATACATGCTTCATTTCAGCGAGCGAAAGATATATCGTATGGATTCGCAAAGAAATTCAAAAGCGTATTCATATAAAAGGGCATATTAATTACAGTGGCAGAAAAAAAAGTACGCTTCAAATAAAATATGGGAAAAGAGAATCATTAAAAATCTTAAAAGCGATGTATTATAGCAAACATAAGGTGTGCTTAAAAAGAAAGCGGTTGAAAATTGAAAAAGCTTTAGCTATAGTGGGTCTTACAATATAGATACGCGCGGGTGACGTAACTGGTAGCCGTGCATGCTTGAGGGGCATGTGGGAGCAATCCCGTGGAGGTTCGAGTCCTCTCCCGCGCACAGAGTAAGATTTTTTGAGTACAGTTTCTTTAGTTGTTCTTTGTCTGCAACATTTTTTGTCGGTTCCAACCTCTCGTGAATCCGGCGTACTTCATTTGCGGATCTTTCTATGACCAAAACCGGTTTTTCCGTTTGTATTGTTAGTATTTTGTCTCTAAGCAAGTGGTGCGAACCTAGCTTGGCAAAGATACTTTTCCGCTTCTCTAAATCGCCAGCTTGGAATTCAGCTCGTGCTGTCTCCGCTAAAGAATAGAACTCCTCTGCTTTTTCCAACCACTGATCCACTCTTTCATCAACTGTATCGAGATTTTTCTTGAGTGTGAGTTTATCTTTTTCCAGTTTTGCTTTTTTCACCGCATAATCTTCCGCAGTCAATTCCTTAGCCATGCGTAGTTCTAATATCATATCAAGATCGGAAATTACCTTATCGTAAGCTAATTGCTGATTGTGAAGTACACTGTTTCGATCCTTCTTTTCCCGTTCATGCCGTATTTTCAATTCTTCAATAGCCCATTCATGGAATTCGGGAGGTATTTCAATGCGGCTAAGGAAATCAAGAATTTCTTTTTCAAGAGCTTTTTCAGTAACAGCGATTTGTGTGCAACCAGGACTCACTCTTCTTGTGCAATGGTAATAAATGTAATGATGGACATTGCCGTTTCGTTGATGCTTCCATTTTTCTGAAGCTGTAATTGAAGCTCCACACTGGCCGCATTTCATCAGGCCTGTATAAGCAAAGATATGAGTCTTAGGTCTGGGTTGTCCCTTTCTGCCTAAAAGGTATTGAACAACATCATATTCTTCTTCGGTGATCATTGGAGTGTGGTTCCCTTTGTACCAAGTACCAGAACCCACAGGCCACTCAAACATGCCGTAGTAGTAAGGATTTGAGAGGATGTTGTAAACTTGAGATCGAGCAATTTTTCCACCCCTACGATTTCTTAATAGCCAATCATTGGTTGCAATTTTCCATATAGCAAGGGCTGAATATTTACCACTAAGCAAGAAGTCAAATATCTTGCGTACAAGAGGAAAGCGTTCCTCATCAACCAGTACAGTTTCTTCTCCCTTAAGTCGAAGCTTGCTGTTTTTGTAACCTAGAGGAGCAACACCAGGCCTATCACCCTTTTCAAGCTTTACCCGAATACCTCTTTTAACGTGCTTACCAAGATCACGAGAAAACTGATCTGCAACACCAAACTCTACAGAAGCGATGAGAGCATTATCTTCAGGAAACCAACTTCTATCGGAAGCTCTAATGTGTTTGATAATTCTTTCTCGCAAGAGATATTTAACAGTACCCTCGTCTAAAGGATTACGAGCCAATCTATCAATCTTGAAGCAGATAATACCTTGAGCTTCACCTTTTTGAATTCTCTTTATCATCTCACCAAATACAGGACGACCAGGATACTTTGCAGACTTTGTTTCTTCGAAGGTTTTTATAATTTTCAAGCCTTCTCGCTTTCCAAGTTCACGCATTTCCTTGAGCTGTGATTCAACAGAGATAATTTTTTCCTCCCCGTCTTTTTTCTCTACCGATCTTCTTGCATAGAGAAAATATTTAATGTCATGATTGTCCATATTTTTAAGCAACTAAAAGCACCAGAGCTGAAACCATCAAATTGCTTAGAAGTGATGAAGCTCTGGTGCTGAAATAAATATATTGCGAATTGATAATAGTTTCAAGTCCACCACTTCTAAGCATTTTTATTATACCAATACCCTAGGGAATGTTAACTTTGTTAACATTGTTAATTACTTTCTGGGTATTGATCGATGCCGTAACGCTCTGCTAACAACTGAATCCTGCGTTGTTCTTCTGGTATGGGGATATAAAATCCATGCCCATCTCGCCGAAGCCCTATGCCAAGTTTCCGTACAACACTTCCAACACGCTTTGGGCTGATTCGAATGTCATGATTTGAAAAGAACATCTTTGAGTCGTAGTCGTACTTTTCTGTTTGGATATCCGAATAATGCTCTTTAAACCGATCTTCAAATTCCTTTGCAATTTCACCTATTCGAATTTTCTCCGTCTTGTTTTTCTTCAGGCACCCAAGAATGCATATCAGGACATCCGCTTTAACATCGTTTACTTGCTGTGCTTGTAATTCGTTTTCATAATCTTTAAGAAATTCAGTTACCTTCGTAAGAATATTCTCATCAATTGCTTTTGCTACACATGTGAGTGCGAGGGCACTTTGTTTTAATCTCAAGATGCCGCTGTCTTTTACGGTTGTTTCATCAATTGGTATATGGCCGAGATTTTTAAACCTGAACATGAGTAGCTTATTACGCAGATCAAGCGCCTCTTGTTCAAATTCTTTTGGTAAATGTGTTGGTGCTGTATTGTGCTTCAGGGGGAGAAGGTATTGAGTCAAGCATCTGCTTTCGAGTGCTTCATCAACAAAGCGTTCTCGTGAAGCTAAGATTTTTGGACCAAAGACCTCAAAAGTTGTGGGGTCAAATTTATCTCCTTTATTTTTCTCCATTCGGACAACCGGGAATCCCTTAGTATGGCCGGAGTTGAGGATTTTCACGATTTCAGACCATATTTCAGAGCTTCTAAAATCAGCTTCATCAAATACCAATGTTCCTTTAATCATGTCGATTGTACGGAAGACGGCAGCGTGCGAGATTGATCCGCCAGCGATCATGCTTTTATAGCTTATGTTGCCTGTTACCTCCAAAAATCGTGTTTTACCAGTGCCGTATAGTCCGATTACCCTCAAGTAAGGTAGCGTATGGAATTGGTCATGAACCCAACTCATCATTACGTATGCCGTTGCCACTGTTAGAAATTGCGAAGGGAGTGTTATGTACTTACTTAAGAAGCTTCGCACCTCATTATAAAGTTCCAGGTTTGAAACGTACTCCGTTGCTGTAGAAGGGAAGAGTACAAACTTTTTTGCGACCATGCCATTTTTTGCAGAGAGTGGGATGATGTTTGCTTTACTCTCGTCATCAAGCTGTATCTTTAATTCAATGCTCATTTTGTTGTTCTCCCAAAGTGCAAAGCCAGTAATCTTTTTTAACGGGCCGTAGATCATTTCTGCAATTCTGCCGTCATTAAAAATATATGAAGTAGCTGTTATGTCGTTTGTTTCCATGTTTAATTTTTAAAGTAAATAATAATTCCGTGGATCTTATTCATCCTCAGGTGGCCCCGTTTCAAGTGGCAGTCCGTAAACGGCACGATAAAGTTGCAACAGGGCTTCAGCCTTTCGCAATACATCTTCTTCGGTCAAGTCTTCATCTGGCCAGAGCTTTCGGTAAATGCTTATAAATTTTTTCAGTGACCCTGTTGTCATAACAAGGCCATTCTCTAATAGATTGAAAGTGCTTACGAAAAATTATTCGGCTTATTGATTCAAAAAATCCTTATCTTGCAAAACAAAAAAGAAGCTTTCTATAAGCTTCCACAAGCAAGTATAAGTTTTAAGACACTTACGAAATAAAAGGATTTTTGAACTCTATACCGACCCCATCCAAGGCTTTCAGTATTTCATCACCATTCACCGTAGCAGTCTCCGGCAGCATTTCTTTGATCGAGTTATTGATTGTGTTCTGTATCGATTTTTCTGTTAAAGGTCGAGTCCTTTTCGGGTTTTTAAAATGTTTCTTCACAAAATCGATTATACGGTTATATTTTACAGAGCCACATTCTTTACTCAGGACAAATATTGCCAGAAAAACGTAATAGTAAAGATGGTTGTCTTTTTCTAGAAATATTCTCTTATCACGACCATAGCAGAAGTTTCCTTCGGAATCCTGTGTTATTAGCCTCCCGGCTTTATAAGAATGTTTTTGCGGAGATATTATGTCGCCGATCTGTGCAATCTTGACGTCATTCAGTAAGTTGAAACTTGCTTTTGATTTGTAAACAATAATGCTGGCTGGTCCCGAACTGTAGCCGCGTTCGTCCTGATAATATGGCTTACTAATAATTCCCTTTTTTTCTAAATACTCAAAAAATAATTTTCCATTTTCTGAAGGTTGGGTAGTGGGGTGTTCAGGGTGTTTATATAGCTCCAAGTCCAATTCATGGGTCGCAAGTTCCTTGGGCGAAAGAAGCTCGTACATTCTTCGATGAGCAAGTATCTCGCTAATATAGCGTTTAATTTGAGAGTCAACTTTGAATGGAAACTTTTTAGCTGCCATTCTTAAACACTGACGGGGTTTTACTTATTTTGCAAGCCCTTTATAGATCCATGATCAACGTTTTTATTTGCGTGGTTTGCTCAATAGTTTCTTTGGGTTTACCAACTGCCTGCTCCAAGAGGGTCTTAAAAGCTTGGGTATCAGGAAGGTTATCTTTAAATACAATCGTGCCGTCTTTTTCTGAGACGATAGTTGTTCCTTTCGCTTTTTGTATTTGAGCATCAATAAGAGGTCCAAATTCATCAAAAACCTTTTGTATCAAAAGCTCACGCATTTTTTCTGCCATAAGCGTATGGTTAGCTTTTGGTCTGCCACCTTTTTGTCCGTTAGTGCGGGATATGTCACCTGCCATGTAAATGTTTGAAAACCTAGTAACCTAGAAATATGTTCGGCAGTTCAGATATACCCAATGCTGTGGAATTTGTAAAATAGAGTTTTTATACAAGATTGTAGGTATCGAATTGATCTAGGTAAGAATCAGGTAGTATGTAATAGAAGTCTTCAAATTTTAACGATGGCTCATGTTCCTTACCTTCCGCTTCTTCAAAATAAAAACCGATTGTTGCCATTAATACGAAACAGCTTACAAAGCCGACAACAAACCAAAGTATTTTTTGGTGGGTTTTATTTATGGTATTCATTGTTCCTGTTCAAATGTCGGCGCATTTGTTCTCGTTCCTTCATTGTCTTTTCATCTGCCGTATCCCGCTCATCGCAAGAGGGGCACATTTCTTTGCATATCGGGCAATATCCAACCCCACATTTCTTGCAGTTAATTGTATAAAAGGCGTGCGGCATGTTATTTAACAATGGCAGATTGGTTGGAGATTACGTCTGCAAACGGCCAAAAACGCAAGGGAGCGATGGAATAATGAAAGGTATATGTTTTTACCGTCCACATGTTTTTATACGCTTAGACTGAAGCTTTTTGATTTGTAGCTCGTAGATATTCCACTTCTGTGCAATAGTAAGCTTTTTTCTTGGGTGTTTTATACGCCATACAGACGAGGGGTGTCGCAAATATTTAATTTCATACTCATCAACAAGATCACCTACAATTTTTTTATTTTTTAAGATTTTTTCAGCACTGCGCCCCAAGGCAATTATAAGATGAGGTTTTATGATCTCGATCTCATTCAAGAGCAGAGGAACAAATTCTTTACACTCCCGTTTTGTGGGTCTTCTTGCTTCGGTTGCTGTTTTTATGATATCTGTTAAATAACATCCTCCAAAACCATGCTTTTGTAAAATCTCAATAAATTTTTCATCGGTATTACTATGTTCAAAATACTCAAAGTTTTTGCTCTGATGCCATATATTTTGTGGTACTTGTGTTGGCATCTCCGCTATAAACATAACTTTGGTGTTTGGTATCAGCTTGCCAAAATAGTACTGCTTTTTACCGGCAAGCATTTTAACTTTACTATTTATTTTATCGAGCTTTATATAATTCACGACCAAAACAAAAAGGGACAACCGCTATGTTGTACCCCACAAAATAGAACCAGCGATGGCTCCAATCATGGCATAGGGTTGCCCCTTGCTGGGCACGATTGGAACCAAATATAAAAACGGTTCGCCGGTTATTTAAAAACTTCGTGGGGTACGTATCTAGTGTAACGCCTCCAAGTCGTTTTTCAAGTTCCTTAAGCAGTGAAACTCACCTTGAAAATAAGACCAAAAAACAACATAATGAGCGAATTCAAGAATAATATATGGATGATGAATTTCAGAAAAAATGGGAGCAGGGGCAGATAGAAAATTGGAAAAGTGATGAGGGTAAAATCTCATTATTTTTTAAGCGGTTTAATGTGGATATAAAGCATGTGTACAAGTATGTGATGGGTATAAATTACGAGAAGATGCAAACGATTTGTTATCTATTGAGTAAGATAGATAAGGCTATAAAGATATGCGATTTTTTGGATGCTCTTGAGAAAAATAATCACGAAGATGTCGATATTATAAAAATATATATTCTAATATCACACGCCGAAATTACATCCCGAAACTTTGGAGAAAGGGGTGAAAAAATAGCTCTAGTAAAAAAATACTTTGAGCCAGTCGAATCTAAGCTCAAGTATAAAATAAAACCCAGTTTTGGAATTGATGGACAAGTGCCCGATATGAACTTTGCTGATGTTTTATATAAAATACGATGTGAATATACTCATGAAGGAAGCTATACGGGTAGAATATTTAAGAGGGTTGTAGATGATGCCAACGGATCTCTTTTTAGTTTTAAAGCAAATGGTAAAATATTATATGGCCAATGCGGTATATCATATAAAGAATTTCTCGAAATATATATGAAAGCATTGTTCGAAAATATTAAAATATTTTCTAGATATACACAATGATATGTCAGAAGAAAGCACGCATTTTATTTTTGATGAGCAAAGGGTCTTAATCTCTCCAGATTTACGAATCATATTTTCTTTTCTTAAAGAAATTGAGAAGGAAATCGAAAGTCTTCTTAATTTTGATAAAAAAATAGAGTCGATTAGAAATCGATATTTGGAGATAATCAAGTTTGTTGAATTTCTTGGAAATAAGCTGAAAGAGAAATCCATAGATTTTAATTATCAGCTTTCAGAGGATCCAGCTAATATTGCAGACGATCTAAAATTTCATCATCCTCTTCGTTCGGAAATGATTGTTTTATTTGCTAATCTTGAAACTCTATTTTGTTTGGATATTGCGTATGATAATAAGACTTTTGATCAAGGAGAGATCATTAGTAGGGCGATGGATCAAAAAGTTGTAAAGGCTTTTATAGAAAATTTCTGTTTAAGTAAAGATAATGATTGGAGTATTAAAAATCCAGAAAGAATACAACATATCTCGCCAGATGATCTAAGAAAATTGAGAAATGCTTTGACCCATTTTTTCTCGGTTGGTAAGGGTATGGGAGTTGCTCACGACTTACTAAATGAGAAATCTAGAAAGCTAGAATTAGCTACAAAATTTCAAGCAAAATTTCTTTCACCAGAAGATCTTTTCGAGATTTTACGGGGAGCGGCGAAATTAATGATGCGAAAATGGAGTCGGGACTGTATAAGAGACATGAGTATTAAATCGGGTGAATTTAAAGAACGAATTCTTTGTGTGAGAGATGTTGTAGGTAGCCATGGCGTGCAAGTAGTTATGAATGATCAAATTAAAATTTGATCTGACAAATATTTCAAATTTTACTGGCTTGGACCTAAGAGAAGATAATCCACAAGATATAAATTGGCACTCTTGATGGGTGACTGCTAAAGGAGTAATATACTCTATAGACAGGGCGTTTCCTGTCCCATCAATATGTTTTTTCATAATCTCGATCGTGCTTGCATAAGTATCGGCTAAGCAGCAAGGCCGTGAAGACGGCAAGAAGGAACATGGTCGAGCCTTCTAAAATTATTATTTAATCTAGGAAGAGAGTCTTATGACTAAACATAAAGACGCTCCTGGCATGAAGGGATATCGTTCACGAAATCAAGATGGCCAATTGCGCGATAAGCGCGATGACACCCAAATGGGGACCATTGAGAAGCAGTACGGTAAGAACTTCGGTGTCAGAAGTGATATGAAGCTTGGGAACTATCTCAAGCAACATAACATAAAATCCCTTAACGACCTGATCACGGGACAATAAGGGATTTTATAAGCAAAGATGGGGCTTAACGCCCTGTCTTTTAATTATACTTAATCCAAGAAGAAATAGAATTATTTATCAACAGGCATAAAAGCTCCTAGTTAACATCATTAACATTGTTAATGTTCAGAGAGGGTAGATGTGATGTAAAATAAAGATATGGTAAAGAGAGACCCTTTCTTGCTTGGGTTGGTTGCATTCTTGGTTGTCACACCATTATTTGTTAGTGCCTGCCGTCCCAAAGGACCTGATCCATGGTTTAGTTCTCAATTAACTTTTGATAAATCAAATTTACCTGTCGGGGTTGAAATTGTTGAAACTAGCGATCAATACCATCCCTACGCCATTAGAAATCTCAACGAAGAGCCTTTGTATTTAGTCTCAAAAGAACCGACATACAATGAAAATTATCCTGTATTTACTGCCTCCTCAACAAATCAAACTTATCGGGTAAGTTCAAAGTTAGAGAAGGGTAGAAACTTTTTATATAATCCCGGTAGCTTTGTAGATACTCCCGTGGGTTGGATGGAAAATACTGATACCAATAATAACCCTGTTGGAAATGCTAGTATAGATGATTACAATATAATCGTCTCAAAAGATTTTATTGAAGAAAATATAGAGGACTACTATTATTCGATTAAGATAGGAGATGATAGGCCCGCAAATATCAATCTTCCAAAATCCCAACCATTCACTTTTCTCGCTTTTTACAAAGATAGATTAATTACCATAAATGGTATAAAAAGTTTCCAATTAAATGGTAACTATGATTCTAAAAGGGGAGAAAAGAATCGAGGGGCATGCAACCCTTTTAATTTGTATATCGTTCCGATAATCATATTTTTAGTTGTAATTATTGGGTTCTGCCTTCTTCTTCGTTATTTGAGAAGAAGATTTGCCGGTTCCAGCCTTAAAAAATAGGTTCCAACTTCGTCCACTCCTTTGCACACAAGCAAAAACCACAGGCGCCATGTCTGTGGTTTTTGCTTGTTGCATGTATGAAAGTGACTTGAACTGAACACTTGTGCCAGCGGTTCGAGCAAGTGTTCGCGTATTTTGTGAGAGGCGAAATCGGGTCTCTTCTGTATAGGATGTACATGACAGTTGAGTATAGAGTTGATAATATAGAAGTATGAACAATCAATCATTTATAAAAAAGGTTTTTGGTTTTGTCGTGCTGGTCATCACTTTTGGTTTTATTGGGTCGGTTTTATTAGCGAGTCTCAATACAGCTCGATACAAATCAACAGGCGCGCCATTAAGGGAAGGGCTTGGAGTGCCATCATTTAGTGATAATTACACAAGTGAAAATAGTGTTAGCAAAACACAAGGCTTGTCCCAGGTACAGATAAATGATCGTAAAATTGTCAAAAATGGGACCCTCACACTTTTAGTAAAAAAGGTTGAAGAAGCAGCTACTATTGTCGCAAGCACGGCGGAACGGATGGGTGGTTTTGTACAAAGTTCGAATGTGTACGAAGGAACTGCTGGCATAAAATCTGGCTCGGTTTCAATTCGCATACCATCTTCGCGGTTCGACGAGGTTATAATTGAATTAAAAAAATCTGCGGTAGAAGTCCAACGTGAAAGCAGTGATGCGCGCGATGTTACCGAACAGTTTATTGATCTTGAGGCACGTCTCAAAAACCTTCGAGCAGAAGAAGAGCAATACCAAGAAATTATGAAACGAGCAGTTACTATTGAAAATACACTTTCCGTTGCATCGCGCCTCCACGATGTGCGAGGTCGCATCGAGCAAATTGAAGGTCAGCTCAAATACCTTTCGAGTCAAGTAGATATGTCGGTCATAACTATTTCTTTAACCGAGGAGGCAGATGCTCAAGTATTTGGTATTCGGTGGCGCCCGCTGATTTCCGCAAAACAAGCGTTACATAGTATGTTTGCGGCGCTCGCGGGATCATTTGATTTGATTTTGGCGCTCGTGATTTACATTCCCGTTATTGTATTGTGGCTGGTTATTGCGTTCGTGATCATCATGATCGGATCACGTTTTACCAAAATAATAAGACGACGCCTTTTTGACGATAATAAAGACGCGTAAGGTAGAATTGCTCGCCCGCAAGGAGCGCTTGAATCTTTAGTCGATGTGTGATATAGTTTGAGGCACGATGAGAGGAAAAAGTACCGATGAATTAAAGATCAATCAAACAGGAACACCCCTTCTGATTTTTATGGATTCGTACAATAAAAGTATTCCTCCAACCTTTCCTCACGCATCACAAAAAGATTTAAAACAATTTCAAATAATGCATCCAATACTTTTTAAGCGTGGCGATGAATGGTCAATCGACCGCCACCGTAAAAAATTTATGGATTGGCTTCCATCGCATCGAGAAATTATATAGAATTAAAAGGTCATTAACAAAATAATAAATAAAAATTTTATGGAACATACAAATCACCATGAACATCATAACGATCACGGATGTTGTTCATCCGGAAGCTCATGTGTTGGGCATTGTGGTGGAAAACACGTTATTCTTCGCTGGGTTCTCGGCGTTGCCATTTTGGCAATTGTCTTCAGTGTTGGTGTGAAAATAGGTGAATTTAAAAATAGTATTGAAGGTGGCGGGTATTATGGAGGATTTGGTAGGCACCAAATGATGTGGGGTGGCTATGGCGATCCTAATAATTATTATTCAGTTCCTCCCATGATGCGTGGATGGTATACACAGGGATCTGGATCAGGCACAGCGCCAACAATTCCTCGCTAAATATTGTATCAACAAAAAACAGTCGCCTAGGCGACTGTTTTTTGTTTGGTGTATACTATATATATATGTTTCGCGTTCTGTACCCACGGCGAGCGGTTGTATGGAGTGTTGTTTTTTGTGTATGCCTTTCTATTTATTCTTGGGGGCAGATTAAAATATATTTTATTAAAGAGGATTTAAGTTTAACGCTGGAAAGGCTTGATTATACTGAAAAAATCAATCAACAATTTGCAAATCGAAAAGTTAGAATATTGAATGTTCCGTAAGTATGTCTATTTTGAGGACTCAAAAAAAACATTCTTTTGGCTTTACGCTTCTTGAATTACTTATTGCCATAGGAATTATTTCGATTCTTACGACAATAATGCTTACAAAGCTTCAAGCGGTACGAGAGGCGGCGACGCTCGTACGCGCTAAAAAAGAATTGCGAGTCATGGTTGATGCTCTTAATATTTATCTTAACGATAATGCTCAGTATCCGGTAGACGTGAGTCGAGATATACCCCCGGGTCTCGAAAAATATCTCGGCCCGGGTATTTGGCCAGATGCTCCGTGGCTCGGAAGCGTGTATGATTGGGAAAATTGGGTACCAAGTGATATTGCGCAAAATCCAAAGGAACAAGTATATCAAATATCAATTCGTTTTTGCCCGATTGGAGGCCCGCTTTCAGCATGTCATTTTCCACCCGAGCCATGGGCAGCAAATTTTAATGTGAATAGCAGTATGTATTATTGTATTCAAGGGCCATGTCGTTCGCATGTTTCTGAAGCTCTTAATTATCCGGGGTATTGTGTGAATTGTTAAGATGAAATATTTATGAATGCATTAATTCCAGTTGTAGCGGCGATTTTGCAGGCAGGATCTTTTACGCTCGATAAGGTTATTCTTTCGATGCGTCACGTAGGGTACAAGATGTATCTTGGGATAAGTTTCCCATTATTTTGGTTTTGCGGATTTATTTTATTTTTAATTTTTCGACCCCCCCTTGGTCCCGAACTTTTCACAGGGTATCTCGCGTGGCTTCTTGCGTTGTCGATCGCCATATCATCAATGTCAAACATACTGTATTACCGAGCGCTTGATAGTGACAAATTGGCAGAACTCCAAGCGATAGATTTATTTAAAAATATTCCAATCATTCTTTTTTCGTCTCTCCTTTTTGCCGACGAACGCAATCCGGTATTTGTGATCTCAGCATTTATTGCAGCCGCGGCAGTTATCTGGTCGCATTGGGATGGAACTCATTTTAAAATTGCTCGCCATACACTATCGTTTTTAATGTGGACTGTTGTGGTGGTTCCTTTAGGTATTTCTACATTGAAGCCGTTACTTGCCGCATGGGATCCAATTGCGTTTTTGTTTGTACACGATGGCATCGTAGCAATGTTTTTTTGGTTTCTTTTTTCGCGCGCTACAGAGCACGTGCCTCTTAATGCATACGGTTATTTTTTGTTGACCAATTTTTTGAGCGTAACCGCATGGGTGCTATTTTTTATAAGTTATAAAAATTCAGGCATTGTCTATACAACATTACTGTTTTCGCTCGAACCCTTACTTGTATATTTTGCTGCCGTGCTGTTTCTTAAAGAAAGGTTGGATAGAAGAAAAGCGATTGCGTTTCTTATTGTTCTTGCAAGTATTACAATATCACATTTGATGCAGGGGTAGGATCTTGCCGAAAAGTGCTTGGGCGGGTAGTATAAAGCGGGCTTGCTCGTTGAATAGAGGATTAAAAAATATAACACACAGGAGGTGCCAAAGTGTTCTATAAGAAGAAACATATTATTTCTGCTCGGCATTTTAGCCGCGAAGATCTGATCACTGCTTTTCGCAAGTCTGATTATATTCGAGAAATGATGACGTCATCGCTTGGCAGGCGGCAACTTGCAGAAACTCTTAAGCATTCCGATGGAAGGCCGTGGCGTGCAAAAATCATGTTTGATGAGCCGTCGACGCGTACTATGGAGTCGTTTCTTGAGGCGTGCGATACGCTTGGTGCAAAATGGCGCACAAATACAAACATGAAGCAGACCTCTTCTATGGCAAAAGGTGAAAGCCTCGAAGACACGGTCGACATGTCTGCACTGTATGGATACGATGTACTCATTTTTCGTCACGATGGTCGTGAGAAAAATGCGATGAGGCGCGCAGCCGACACCATGGAAGCATATGGCCACCCGACGTCGATTATTAGTGCGGGTGAAGGAAATGTCGAACATCCAACGCAAATGGTGCTTGATTTGTACACGGTGTGGCGTGAATTTGGCGATGAAATGGAGCACGGGAAACTTACCTACGCATTTGTTGGTGATATCGCCGATTCACGCACGATTCATTCAGATATTATCGCACTTCGAAATTTTGGGGGTACGGTGTTTACCGTCTCTTCTCGAGATAATAATTTGCCAAAGAAAATCTTGCATTACCGCGGCAAAAGCCCAGTACAACTTTCTGTTACAAAAATGGAGAGTTGGGAGGAAATTGCCTCGGAAGTAGATGTTTGGTATTTCACGCGCCTGCAACATGAACGCAAATCGGCGCCACCAAACCCAGAATTCGAAAAGCAGTATATTACGGCATACGGAGTGAATGATCATTTTCTCTCTGAAATACGGCGGAGTGCGATCATTATGCATCCACTCCCGCGTGGCGGAGAGATATCGGGCAAATACCCGTCGCTTGCAGATAGCCGTATTGTGTATCGTAAACAAGTTTACAATGGATGGATATGCCGCATGGCTCTTCTTTCATTGCTTCGTGAGGCCCGCCAATAGGCGAGCCTCTTTTCTTTTCTATATGAAAGAGTCTTTTTGTGGCACAATGTAATAAAAGGTCGTTTAGCGATGTTATATAATATACATTATATGAAAAGACTTATTGGTACGGTTACTCATTATTATGGCAAAATTGGTGTCGCGGTAGTGAAGCTTACTGGCAAAGTTCGCCTTGGCGATTTAATCAACATTCGCTCGCGTGGGCGCGAAATAAAACAAGCGGTGGTTGAAATACAGGTTGATCACAAAGATGTTCCAGAAGCTGCTGAAGGCATGGAAGTTGGTGTAAAAGTATCTGATCCAGTTGAGCCGGGATCAGAGGTAACAAATCTTGTGTAAACATAAAATTCATGATAGTATGACTTCGCTTTTTACTTGCACAAAAAATATTTTTATAGAAACAAGAAAGTAAAAATAAAATATGGTGGCTATGGTGTAACGGCAGCACAGAAGCTTGTGGAGCTTTTAGTCCGGGTTCGAATCCCGATAGCCACCCCATCGTGCATGAACAGAGGCGAGAGCCTCTGTTTTTGTTTGAGGCGTAAGCATTTTACGCCGTTCTAACCTTCGATATTCGCGCTCAAGGGCTGGGTACTCTTTTTTGATAGGGATCAACCATTCATAAGGCTCAATAATGAGCTTTTCTCCTTTAATTACAGGCCTTTCTCCAAGTCCCAGCAGAATCTCTTTTTGCCGTTCTAACCCTTCTTTGTCTTCGGCGGTTATAAAGGCTTTTCGAGCGTATGTAGCGAAGTTAAACGTCTTTTGGGTAAGTTCAATCCATTTCTCAGACTGCGTTTCTGTCTCTTGGAGAGCGGCTTTCATTTGGTCTATTTTAGGTTGAAGCTCCTGTTTTCCTTTAATGAATGAGTCGTCATCAATCAACTGTCGGCGACGCATCTTGGTAAGTTCGTCCAATTCTTTCTCGGCTTCCAACAAATTCTTTTGCTTCATTTCACGAATCCTTACCTCATCTTCAATTTCGGTAGCATTATTTTTGTCCAAGCCTTCCAGCGCCCATTCCAAGAACTCAGGCAAGATTGTATATTTTTCAATTTCCTTTTCGATAGCAAGTTCCAAATTCTCTACGGGGATATGCTTTTTCTGGTCGCAGATAATCTTTCTTGTTTTTCTTGTGCAGTGATAGTATGTATGTTCGTTTACTTTTCCAGATATAAGTAATCTTTGTTTAGTTTCTGCAGTATAAAGGCAACCGCAAGAGTCGCATCTAATAGCACCAGTAAAGGCAAAGCTATGGGTTTTCGGTCTTGGCTTGCCAGCTCGCCCAAGAATAAGCTGTACTCGGTCGTATTCAGCAGGAGTTATCATGTGGTCGTGTTTTCCTTCACGCCGCTGACCTCCCCAATCGACAATTCCCATATAAAACACATTGGTGAACATTCTATAAATGCCACTGGTAGAAAGTTCTTTCCCACCTTCTCGTTTATATTTTACGGTTCTTAATCCCCATTCATTATTTGCTATATGCAAAACTTTCGGGGGAGTATAGTGCCCCGTAAGCATCATATCCCACATTTTTCGGACTATATTAAATCGTTCAGGGTCTTTTATAATGACTTTCTTAATTGTGTCGTTCAAATATCCAATCGGGGCGCGGGAGGGGAGCCAGCCTCGTTCTACTTTACCTATCATTCCTCGCATGCTGTTTTTCTTGAGGTCAATAATAAATTGATTGGCCTGGCCCGTTTCGATGCTAAAGAGAAGTACGTTATCATCGGGGAGGTATTGGCGGTCAATTGTCCGGATACATTTAAGGGCGCCCTGTTGAAGCATCCAGCCGAGTGTGCCACTATCTACTGGATTACGAGAGAGACGATTTATTTGCCAACAGAGAATACCTTGTGCTTCTCCTTTCTCGATTCTTTCGAGCATGCTTGCAAATACCGGTCGGCAATACGGTTTCTTTGCAGATTTTGATTCGGTCAGAACTTCCTTTATCTTGATTCCCAGATTACTCGCAAGTCTTCGTAGGTTGCTTTCTTGGTCATCAATTGATTGAATCTGCCTGTCCTCACTTTCGGATGATTTCCTTGCGTAAAGGAAGTATTCAATTTTTTGCTCTTTTTGGTCTCGGCTCATGCTATTTTGTTTTTACTTTATTCAGGAATGCTTGAAACTCAACTTTATCAATCCGAAACTCCTTACCGATTTTATATGCTTTGATTTTGCCACGGGCGATATAGCGGTAAATCGTCATATTGGAAACACGCAAAGCAGTAGCGAGTTCCTCAACCAGATAAAATTCTTTATTATTTTTTGTTGTTTTTGGTGACATGATATTTAGTAACTATATTGCTGTAATGCTATATCCTGATTTTAAGTCATTTAACAATGGTTTACAAGTCCAATAGTGTGCCTTTTGGCCGAATAATCTCAAATTTCTCATGCTCCGCCCGCAGAAAATCGACCAGATTAGGCACATTTCCACTTATTGTCCCCAATTCCTGAAGTGCGAGTGAAATCTCTTTTTTCCGTTGAGGGATGCTGCCACCTTTCAGCTTAAGCTTCAGCTGCTCCCACGTGCCTGCAATACCAGATTTAGTAGCCATACGCACCCAGTAATACAATTTCTCCTGCTTGTTTTGGCTCATTCCTGAGCGTTCCAGGTATGACCAGAGTTTATTATCTTCCATCTGCGAGAGGCTTATAAGCCCCACGGCTATATCACTAAATACCTTCTCAAACGCATCAGTGAGAATGGCTTGCGCGAGGTCTTTATCCAGTATCTCCTCGAGAAAAAAATCCTTTTTCTTACCTGTCTTGACCCGCCTTCTAACCAATGCTTCAAAACTATCCTTTCGCTGAAGAGACAGTTCGAACCTTAGAGCATTTCGGGTAAGCCTGCCTTTATCGTAAAGCTCTTTCAATTTCAGTTCCTGTTTGGTTTTATACCCATCGCTTAGAATTTCACCAAATTTATCATAAACCACATATCCTTGGGTGGTGTTCCAAAATTTCAAAGCAATACCCTCACTCCCAATGCAATAGTCTCTCATGCGAAATTCTGATTGTGGTTTGTAATTGAAAAGCGTAAGCGTACGAACAACCTCATCAGCTTTGCCCAAATAATCGGGCAGCTTGAAGATTTTTGAGAAGTCTGCACGTCTCACGACCGCCCTCTCCAATTCCTCTTTCGAGGTATCTACACCCAAGTCATCGAGGAAATACAAATTTTTCTCAAAGATAGTATCTAAATCGCTCTTATCAATATCAAATAGGCTCGTTCCATGTACGTGCTTTGGCAGGGATTCTTGGATTTCCAAAAAGCTTTTAGGTTCAGCCAATCCCTGTTTTCGTATCGGAAGCCCGAACATGGGGCAATAGACACCCTTTTTCTTCCAAGTCTCGGAGTACTCGGCACAATAGCGGGTATTTGTGCTAAATCCTCGACCCTGTTGTGTCCGAATTTCATGGAAGCGATTTTTCTCTCGCAGTTTGAATTGGTTACTATTCAGTTGAAGTACGACGCTATCAATCATGAGCCTGTCTCTTTGCGCCGTTTCTTGACCAAATCAAATTCAGCCTCGGTCATGGGTTTGTATACGAGTTCAACAAGCCGAAGGAGTTTTACTCCTTTTTCATAGGCCACTTCTTTGCTGATTTCTTTGCCAAACTTTTTCAGCCAAAGTTCTTGAAATTTTTTGACCTGTTCATCCGATAGCATTAAAAGCAGTGTAGCTGTCAGTTTGGTCGGATAAGGGAGCTAAAAAAGCCCCAGATTGGGGCATTTATGCTATCCGACCTACATTGTAGTCGGATGATTTACGTATTAACGGGTTTTATCAATGTAAAGAGATTGATGTTGAGTTGGGACGATATTTTTTAGAAGCCCCCCTAAAACAGGAATCTCATTTTTTAAGACCAATGTATTATTGCTTGCCTTCATGACCAGTGTTGGTTTTACCAGCTTATTTGTCTTCAAGTATATTTTTACCTGGCTTTTCTTAAATAAACCGTTATTGATGCCGTCGGCAGATTTTTTGCTATAAATAACTTTCCGATTGGGTGCATCGACAAAATAAGCAATATCATATAATTTTTTTATTGACGAAATACTCCCTTTATTATTCTCTACCTCAAACCTAACGGGCATTTGGAATTGTTCATCGAGGACTAAAAAAATAGTATCCTTTGGCTCTAAGCTGTTAGTTATTAAGTGTATAGACTGAAGAGTTCTTTTTTTATCAATATTATTATTTTCAGAAGCCTGTGTAGTGTTATTTTCTATTTTTGTTAATAGGTAGAAATGGACGGCCTCTGCAGATGCTTTTAGTTGTACTCTCGAAATATTTGATTCAATGGATTTCTTCTCTCGAAAATTTCGGTTAACTCTGGAATAAAAATCCATGTTATTTTCGGCCAGTTGCTGTATCTCCCGTGCCATACTAAAAATTTTAACGCCTTCTGTTACGCCTCCAAACCAGTGTTGGCTTTCGAGGCCCCCATGGGGAGTTGAGGAAAAATATAAACGCCCCATTGCGTGTTGGTATGACGCATTAAATTGAAGTAACAATTCAAAGTATCCCCACAGTTTTAACATTCTCTCGCGTTCAAAGCCTTCACTTTTTTCCCAACGTTCTGGCCAGGTTTTTGAGAACACAAAGTTTCCGTGCTGATTGTCAGTTACTACCCACCTATCAGGGCCATTGATGCGGCTTCGATACTCTGCATATTCATCGGACATTAGAATAAACTCTTGCAATTCTTTTTTATAGCCAGCCTGTAGTAAGTTTGCAGCTATGTCAAAAAGGTGTTGTTCAATATCATCTGATACGAATATGCTCCCTATAGAATCTCCTTTTTCAAAGGACTCTAATTCTTGCAAGATATTTGTATCATCTGGAAAAGAGCGAGTTTGGTGGCGGTTAAATAGCGCAATGTCTATTTTATTTTTTTGAATAATATTAACCAAAGTATTTTTTGCTTCATCGAGTTCCATTCGTATTTTGCCCTCAAGGATTTCAATTTCTTTTATCAATATTCTCCGTTCATTCAACTGCTCATCAAATACTTTTTTGAGAGCTGGCTCTGAAAGAGCGTACTCAAGATAAGCGGCAAGACCCTTAAAAAATTCAAACGGACTTTCTCGGTTTATGAAAGTAGAGTAATTATATTCAAGATTTTTCGCAATATTCATTGTCTATATACGCCTTACGCGATATGCTTGATGTTAAGCAATGTTAAGCGAAAAATCAACACCAAACGACCCTGAAAAGATGAAGATTATCTATACATAGCGGAATAATATAACTACAGATAAAATAAAGGCATGATACAAAACGGCTTTTTGGCTACACAAAAATCTCAAGCAAAACCATGGATGGCTTGGTTTTTGTTTTATGCTGCAGTTTTAGAAATTATATTTCTCGCTTACAATACTTTTTATTCAATAAAATCTTTTTTGAGTCTTGATGAAAAATTGGGCTTGGAGTTTAATTGGCAAAAAATATACATTGCGAGTGGAATTACTGTCCTTATTTTAGTAGGTGAGGCACTGTATGCTCTTCATATGCGTTCCAAGCTCCACAAAGGAGAATTTGTTTCGTCAAAGATATTCTGGATAATGTTCCCAATCATAAATATCGTCATTGTCCACATTTTCAACGCTTATTTTGCAATGCAAACACTTCCGACACTTTATAATTTATCAGAGCAATTATAATAAACGACCTCGTATGGATACACATAGACTTACAGTAAAAATAATCAGCATCGCGTTCTTAGTGGGTATATTGGCTCCTCATAGCGTTTCGGCATATACATTCACTCAACTCCTTCAAAAAGGTTCATCAAGCAATGAAGTGAAAGAGCTACAACTCGCGCTCAAAACTGATAATACAGTATATCCAGAAGGGCTTGCAACGGGATATTTCGGAGCGCTTACTGAAAAAGCAGTCCAAAGATTTCAATCAAAATACGGCATTATAAATTATGGAACTCCTGCTTCTACTGGCTACGGTCTTGTTGGGAAACGAACACGAGCGAAACTGAATGAGGTTTTTCCCGTCTCTGCGGCCAATCCTCCTGCTTCAATAACGCCTCCCACCCCAATTCCGCCGCCGCCAGTTACTGTTGTGCCTCCAAGCATTTTACCCCCTCCAACAACTATTCCTCCTGCTACACCGCAAACTTTACCCAGCCTCGTTTCATACAATGGGGGAGAAATATGGCAAGCGGGCTCCTCACAGACAATACGCTGGGGTGGTGGTGTAAAAGATTGGAAGATTGTCATATCATTTCTAAATCCCGCTAAGTCAATATCTTATCCTCTTATCATCAATACGGAAAACGATGGATATGAGACGATAACGATTCCTGCCGACTTATCTGGGAGCTATTATGTACGAATTGCCTGTTACTTAAGCCCTTGTTCTGCATTCACAAATTTCGATGATTCAGAAAGTTTAGTTACAGTTCAAACTGTTTCTACGGTTGCACCTTCTCCTGTACCACCTCCTCCGCCATCACCAGTCTCTGCTTATCAACCCGACCCAGGCTTACAAAATACCGCCGTCCTCCTCTTTAATTTTCCAGATAAGCAAGATGAGCCGTTTGATGTGAATTTTGCTGATTCAGTAGTGTTTGGCTCGCCCACATCCCTAAAAGCATATTACAAAGAAGTTTCATACGATAAACTTCTTTTCAATGGGCACACCTACAGTTGGCATACCATGCCATACCCAAGAAGCAGTTATTGTACTCAAGTCGCTGGTGAAATTGCATCGAATTGCAACTTTACGAAAAAATGGGTTACAACTGCAAGTGCGGCATCAAATGCATTACTTGAAGACGCAATCGAAGCTTCTCGCCCGTATGTAAATTACTCCAATATAAAACATGTTATTTTGGTGTTCCGTGGGGCACATCTTGCGGTTGGATATAATGGAATATGGACATCACCGACTGGAGATATTTC
>JBBTUF010000007.1:0-2046 GCA_038063855.1 Patescibacteria group bacterium | reverse complement strand
TATGCTGATGATTTTGTAATTCTATCTCAAGATAAAGAGATATTGATAGAGTTACTACGATATATCGAAGTATTTCTCATGGAACGATTACACCTACAAGTGCACCCTGATAAAGTTTCAATACAAACATTTACTTCGGGTGTTGGTTTTCTTGGGTGGGTACACTTTCCCGACCACTCTGTTCTGCGTACTACGACAAAGAAAAGGATGTTGCGAGGCATTGAGCAGAAACAAGGCAAAAAGGAAACAGTTCAGTCCTATCTTGGGGATGTTGAGTCATGGGAATACTTACAAAGTTCAGCATGAGGTAATGAAGATATATCATTCGCATACATCGCGCTTTATGTAGTAGAATGAATTTTATGGAAAGAATTAGTGAGGATGACCCAGGAGTGCTTAAGCGTGCGGCGGAAGTGCTTTCTGCCGGGGGAGTTGTTGTGGTGCCGACTGATACGGTGTATGGGCTTGCGTGTGATGCGTTTAATGCGAGTGCTGTCGAAAAATTATTTTTAATAAAAAAGCGCGATCGTGGCAAGGCGATACCTATTTTTGTGCATGACCGTATGTTGCTCGATCAAGTAGTTCTTCTCGATGAGCCAGTAGCTACTATTTTGTTTAACTTCTGGCCAGGCGCGCTTACTGCTGTAATCCTCGCGCGATCCATTTTTCCGGAAGCTCTGCAGGCAGGTACGCCAACCGTGGGCGTGCGCATTCCCAATAATTCCTTTATACTCGGGCTTATCGGTCGCATGGGTCGGCCGCTTGCAGTAACGTCTGCAAATAAGTCTGGGCATGGCGAATCCACACACATTGTACGCGTTGTGAATGAATTTCATGAGGGAGCCGGTCCCGATTTAATTATTGATGCGGGAGATCTTGCTGAAAATAAGCCTTCAATAGTGGTTGATTGTACAAAAACTCCCCCGGTTATATTACGTGAAGGGGGTATATCAAAGAGTGATTTTTTTGCGGTGGCGAGTCAGTATTTTAAACCAAATAATTATTAATTATGGCAAGCGATAGGCAAATACAAAAATTAATACAAGAAGAAACAAATCGGCAGGCGAGCACGCTTAATTTAATTGCGTCCGAAAATTACGTATCGCGCGATGTGCGCGAGGCGCTTGGAAGTGTGCTCACAAATAAATATGCGGAAGGCTATCCCGGCGCTCGATATTACGGAGGTAATGCAGTTGTTGATGAAATTGAAAAGTTAGCACAAGCGCGAGCTCTCAAGCTTTTTGGTTTATCTAAAAATACGTGGAGTGCGAACGTCCAGCCATATTCAGGGTCGCCTGCAAATTTTGCAATTTATCTCGCGCTTGTGCCAATGGGCGGAAAAATTATGGGTTTAGAGCTCAATATGGGTGGACATCTTACGCATGGGCATCGCGTAAGTGCTACAGGAAAATTATGGAAACAAGTTTCGTATGGCATTGATAAAGACACCGAGACGCTTGATTACTCTCAGCTTTTAAAAATTGCGCATCGTGAAAAACCAAAGTTGATTGTTGCGGGTTTTACGGCATATTCGCGCGTTATTGATTTTAAAAAGTTTAGAAAGATCGCAGATGAAGTCGGTGCACTATTGCTGGTAGATATGTCGCATTTAGCAGGTCTTGTCGCGGGTAAGTCATATCCATCGCCATTCTCCGCCAAAGGCGGACAAGCTCTTGCCGATGTTGTGATGACAACTACGCATAAAACGCTTCGCGGTCCGCGCGCGGCGATTATTTTTTCAAAAAAACAATTTTCAGAAAAGATCGACAAGGCAGTGTTTCCAGGGCTTCAGGGTGGGCCACATATTAATCAAATTGCCGCTACTGCAATTGCATTAGGCGAGGCCACAGCTCCGAGTTTTAAAAAATACGCAAAGCAAGTCATAAAAAATGCAAAAGTGCTTGCTAAGGAACTAGCATATTTTAACTGGCGAATTATTTCAGGAGGTACGGAGTCTCATCTTTTTTTGATTGACACTACTATTTGTGGTATCTCGGGCAAGCAGGCAAGCGATACACTTGAGGCCGCGGGCATTATCGTAAATAA
>JBBTUF010000006.1:0-8855 GCA_038063855.1 Patescibacteria group bacterium | reverse complement strand
CCCGACTTGGGGAGCTTTTGCTAGTGGGTGGCGTGAAGTGGGTGGATGAGTTTCAAGTCGGGGTTTAGTAGTGCCCGATTGAGCGTCTCATGGAACTCTGGGTTATTGACCTCGGGGATTATGAGGATCTGGCGGTGACTGCTCCAACAGGGGCGGTCGACGAATGATCGTTGCCTTTTCGTGTAGAGGCAGCCGTATTCGCCAAGCAAAAGGTTAAGTCGGTGAGCAAGTACTTGTATTGTCAGCCTTACGCCGTCTCTTACTTGGAAGATATGAACCATGATTTCACCCTCGCTTTCTATGCGTGTGTTGGCGGTTAGAAAGAACTTTAATCTCAAGTATTGAATACAATTAGGCAAGAGTCAAATTTGACAGAAGAATTCATAATATAGATACTTATCTATATGTCATCAGCGAGTGTGCAAAAAAATAAAACGTGTGCTGATTGTTTCAATATTCTTGCAGATCAAACGCGCATTCGTATAATTGATGCAATAAAAAAAGAGCAAACAAATGTTTCTTTTTTAGCACAGGCCATTGGACTTACGCAACCAACAATTTCATATCATTTGAAAATGCTCGATAGCGCTGGGTTTATCACCAAGGAACGACGTGGTCGCGAAACATATTATATTTTTAATAAAAATTATTTATGTAAAGATTGCGGTGTTTTTACCGCGCCAATTCGAACATGAGCGATAAAATACTAAAAAGAATCTATATGGATCATGCCGCAAGCACCCCACTGGATCCGCGTATTCGGATTGCTATGGAGCCATATTTGGAAGAAGAGTTTGGCAATCCCAGCGCACTGTATCGTGAAGGGCGGCGCGCTCGCGAGGCCCTCGAAAATGCACGAGAAAGTGTTGCTGGAGTTTTGGGCGCGGCGACAGATGAAATTATTTTTACCTCAGGCGGCACCGAAGGCGATGTGCTTGCACTCATGGGGGTTGCGCATGCATATTCGAATCGCGGTAAGCATATTATTTCAACAACTATTGAGCACCACGCGGTACTCAATACGCTCGATGCTCTCAAAAAAGAAGGTTTCGAAATTACGCTCGTTGAAGTTGGGCAAAATGGTATTGTAGACCCACAAAAAATTGAAGAAGCACTTCGGCTCGATACTATTTTAGTTTCAGTAATATACGCAAACAATGAGATTGGCACTATCCAGCCTATTACTGAAATTGCGCGTCGCATAAAGAAATTTCGTGACGCAAAAGTTGATAAAATGTCTGGACCGTTTTTTCATACCGATGCGTGTCAGGCGGCAGGATATTTAGATCTCAACGTAAAAAATCTAGGAATTGATTTGATGGTGATGAATGGCTCAAAAATTTATGGACCAAAAGGGGTTGGCGCACTCTACGTTCGAAAAGGCGTTCGCATACAACCAATTTTTTTGGGCGGGGCGCAAGAAGGAAAGCGCCGCGCTGGCACTGAAAATATTCCTGGTATTATTGGTTTTGCAGAAGCACTTAAAATTGCAAACGATGAACGTACGATTGAGGGCGCACGTGTCAAGAATCTACGGGATAAACTCATTGATGGAATTTTAAAAACAATTCCACGAACGGTTTTGAATGGTGATCGCGAGATACGATTGCCAAACAATATAAATATTTCGATTCTTGATATCGAGGGCGAGGGCGTTATTTTATATCTCGATTCACATGGTATAGCGTGTTCCACAGGGTCTGCGTGTACCTCTGAAAGTCTTGATCCGTCGCACGTAATTCTTGCTCTTGGTCGCCCGTATGAATATGCTCACGCGTCAATTCGATTTACGTTGGGACGCAGTACGACGGAATCTGATATTGAACATGTGTTAAAAGTATTGCCGTATGTTACGGAAACATTACGAAAAATTTCTCCAATCAAAATTGATGTCGATGCAACAAGCATGTCCCATCCCGAAGCATTCGCGGGTGAGGGTTTGCGCGTGAAGGCAAAATCAAAGAATTTTAAAAAAGCATGAATAACGATAGCAAAAATTTAAAGGGCGCAGATATTGATGTTATCAATCAATATACGGGTGAGAAATGGTATTATACTGATATCGTCAAAGATCATTTTTTTAAACCAAGAAATTTGCTTCTCGAAGATCCAAGCGACGGCGTATTTGATGCGACAGGTATGGTTGGAAGCCCCGCGTGTGGCGACATGATGCACATGTGGATGCGCGTTGATCCTGTTACAGAATGTATTCAAGATCTTAAATGGAAAACTTTTGGATGTGGCTCAGCAATTGCAGCAACCAGCATGTACTCAGTCATGCTTACTGAAAATGGTGGCTTAAGTATCGCTGATGCGCTTCGAATAAAACCACAGCAAATCATGGAACGACTTGGAGGTCTTCCAAATCGGAAAATTCATTGTTCAGTACTCGCCGATAAGGCATTTCAAAAAACTGCAAATGATTATTTTCGAAAGACTGGGCAAAACCAAAGAATAGTTGTCGAGGGCGCGCGGGTAATCGATGATCGTTTAAATATCACCGACAAAGATATTGAGGAAGCAGTGCTTGAGGGGGCTGTGACCTTGGAAGATGTGCAAAAAAAGCTTAAAGTGGGGGTAGGTATGAGCGAGGAGGCATTAGTAGAGATTGAGCAACTTATTCGTTTTTACTCTGAGAAATATTATGGATGAAAATAAACCAAAAATTCCAAAGATAGCGCGTATTTTTGTGGATCGCGATTTATGTATCGGTGCGGCAAGCTGTATTGCCATAGCTCCTGGAGTATTTGCCCTCGATGATGAAAATAAAGCAACTGTTATCAATGAAAAAGGAGCGGATGATGAGACGATATTGCTGGCTGCGCAATCATGCCCAACACGCGCTATAATATTATTTGACGAGCATGGCAATCAGATCTACCCGTAAAGTGATGAGTGGAGAGTGAGGAGTGATCAGACCTAAGTTATTGCTATGAATAGTTATAAGGATTTAATTGTTTGGCAGAAGTCGATAGATCTGGTTGAGAAGATATTTAGAGTAACCGAGCAATTCCCAAAGTCAGAATTATATGGTCTCGTGAGCCAAATGCGAAGAGCGGCCGTGGCAATACCGTCGAATATTGCTGAAGGAGCAGGTCGGCAACATACAAAAGAATTTATTCAATTTTTAGCAATCGCAGAAGGATCGGCAACGGAACTTGAAACTCAACTTATTATTGCTGAACGCTTAAAATTTCTAGAAAAAGCAAAATATGACGAAATCGCAGCATTACAACTCGAAATTTTTAAAATGTTGCGTGTATTAATCAAAAAACTTTCCACAAATTAAGAAGTAAGTTAAAATAATGCCGTATAAGGATATTATAACTCAGCAAAATTTACCGATTCCTTATTCTTGAAATTCCATCTTTGCAATATATCTTTTTGTCACATTAAAAACTTATCACTTATCACTAAACACTTATAACTTATATGAGAACACCAAAAAAACTAAATTATACAAAACTTGAAGGGCTCTCCGAGCGCCAGCTCTCCGAGCACCATGATGTACTGTACGCTGGGTATGTAAAAAAGATCGATGAAATTGAAGAAAAATTAAAAAAAGTTGATCTGACTCTTGCGAATGCAACTTCAAGCGAGCTTCGAGCGTTAAAGATAGAGGAGACATTTGCACTCAATGGCGCAAAGCTCCATGAAGGATATTTCGACAATATGCAAGAGGGCGGTAGCGTGCCCACAGGGGCTATTTTAACCCTTATCGAGCGCGATTTTGGCTCATACGAGCATTGGATGGCTGAATTTAAAGCATTAGGGCTGGTAGCTCGTGGCTGGGTTGTTCTTGCGTACGATCTTGATGAAAAGCGCTTAAAAAACATAGTGTGTGACACTCATAATCAAGGCGGTGTTTGGAATTCAGTGGCGGTTTTTATTATGGATGTCTATGAGCATGCATATTTCTTAGATTACGCGACCGCACGAAAAGCTTATATTGAAGCGTTTTTTAAAAATCTTAATTGGAATTATGTCAATAGTATCCTTGAACGCTACCGCATTGGAAATTGAGCGAGTGCTCGAATCAGATGTACGGCCCATGCTTGCGATGCACCGAGGAAGTGTCGAGTTTGTCTCCTACGAAAACAACATTGTTTCGCTTCGTCTTCAAGGCACCTGTCGTGGATGCCCGTTATCACAGCTAACGCTTAAAGCTGGTATCGAGACAATTCTCAAAGATACATTTCCCGATATTGAACGGGTTGAAGCCGTTGACTAAAGGTCTTTTTCTGGTATAATCAAAGCATATATGGAAGATTTAACAAAAAGCCAATTAGTACTTTTATTTATTCTTATTAGCATTGTGGTATCTTTTTCTACTGCAATTGTAACTGCAACACTTTTTCAGCAAGCTCCAAGTTCTGTCACCAATACTATTCAGCGCGTTGTTGAAAAAACAGTAGGCGGGGGAGATCAAAAAAATACTGACAATAAAGAAACAATTCGTATTGTAACTGAAGAAGAGCGGGTTATTGAGGTTGTTAAAAATGTTTCTCCCGCAGTAGTAAGCATTGTCGCTTCAAAAGATTTGCCAATCGTTGAGCAATGCTATTCATCGCCGTTTGGTGACAATGATCCACTGAACCAATTTTTCCCCGAATTTGTAGTCCCACAATTATGTAAACGAGGCACCGAGAAACGGCAAGTCTCGGCTGGCTCTGGTTTTATTGTCCGCGACAATGGAATGATTGTTACCAATAAGCATGTTGTAGAAGACAAGGAGGCAGACTATACAGTTATAATGAACAATGGTAAAAAATACAGCGCCAAAGTACTTGTTCGTGATCCCCTTGAAGATGTAGCACTCGTTAAAATTGAAGCACAAGGTTTGCCGTATCTTTCAATGGGAGATTCAAATAGTTTGCGATCAGGCCAACGAGTTATTGCGATTGGCAATGCTCTCGGAGAATTTCAAAATACCGTATCTGAGGGAATTATTTCCGGCTTAAGTCGCACACTCGTTGCATCAGGTGAAACGTTGCGAGCAGTAATTCAAACTGATGCGGCGATTAACCCCGGTAATTCAGGCGGGCCGTTGATTAACTTGGAAGGAAATGTAATAGGTGTAAATACTGCAATTGCAGCAGGAGCCCAGAGTATTGGCTTTGCTCTTCCCATCAATTTAATTAAAAAAGATATTGATAGTATTGAAAAAACTGGTAAAATCGTTTATCCATTCCTTGGAGTTCGATATATAATGATCGATGAGGCTGTTAAAAAGGCAAAGAATTTATCTGTAAGTGAAGGAGCTCTTGTAGGGGGCGGGCAAGATGGAGCCGCCGTTACGGCTGGTTCTCCCGCTGCAGCCGCCGGTATTCGTGAGGGCGATATTATAATCGAATTCGCAGGCGAGAAAGTAACCAAATCAAATGCATTGGGCGATATTATAGCGAAACATAAAGTTGGTGATACCGTTTCAGTAAAGTTGCTTCGCGACGGAAAGGAAATGACGTTGCAACTTGCTTTAGTAGAAAGAAAATTCTAATACAATGCCTCCATTTAATAATTTTACAATCAAAGCTCAAGAAGCGCTTAAACGAGCGCATGATCTTGCAATAGAGCGAGGTCAAAGCTCGCTCAATGCGATGCATCTTTTGGCGTCGTTATTATTGCAAGAAGAGGGTGTTATCAGTTCGATTCTCGATCGCCTCGAAATCGATTATATGCAATTTTCAGATATTGTGCTCGACTTGCTCGATGAGCGAAAGGGTTCGTTTGTTCTTACTCCAAATCAGCAATTTTATCTTACGCCAGAGCTCGCACGTGTTATTGAAGTCGCACACAAAGCGGCAGCATTATTAAAAGATGAATATATTTCTACAGAACATTTATTTTTAGCACTTATCGAGACGCCAAGCAAAGCAAAAGAAATACTTGATAAATTTAAAATAGACAAAGAGGATGTCTTGAAAGCACTCCAGACGATACGTGGTTCACAACGAGTGACCGACGAAACTCCCGAGGCAAAATACCAAGTTCTTGAAAAATATGCACGCAATATTACAAAGCTTGCTCGCGAAGATAAACTTGATCCCGTGATTGGTCGCGATGATGAAATTCGGCGTGTCATTCAAGTGCTTTCGCGTCGCACAAAAAACAATCCAGTACTGATTGGTGAAGCAGGAGTTGGGAAGACGGCAATTGTCGATGGGCTTGCTTCACGTATTATTTCGGGTGATATACCTGAGAGCTTACGCGGTAAAGAAGTTGTGTCGCTTGATTTAGGTTCGCTTGTTGCAGGCACAAAATATCGAGGAGAATTCGAAGAACGTCTCAAGGCAGTCATCAAAGAAATTCAGCGTTCAGAGGGGCGTATATTGCTCTTTATCGATGAACTCCACACCCTTGTTGGCGCGGGTGCGGCAGAAGGCGCCATGGATGCCTCAAACATGCTAAAGCCTGCGCTCGCTCGTGGAGAGCTTCATGTAGTTGGTGCAACGACGCTTAAAGAATATCAAAAATATATTGAGAAAGATCCAGCTTTGACTCGCCGGTTTCAGCCGGTATTTGTGGAAGAGCCGTCACCAGATGATGCGATATCAATTTTGAGGGGCTTAAAAGAAAAATACGAGATTCATCATGGTGTAAAAATTACCGACGATGCAATTCGTCAGGCGGTTGATCTCTCGCGCCGCTATATTACCGATCGATTTTTGCCAGACAAAGCAATTGATCTTATGGATGAGGCCGCGAGTTCCTTGCGCCTCGACTTAGAATCGACTCCGCTCGATCTTGAACATTTAAAGCGTGAAATTATGCGTCTTGAAATTGAACGAGAAGCTATGAAAAAAGATGGCAAAGCAAAACGGCAGTTTGTGCCTCTCGATAAGCAACTTTCAGGTCTTAAAGAAAAGAAAGATGCGCTTGAAGAAAAATGGAGAAACGAAAAAGAAACGATTGTTCGTATTCGTGAAATGAGCCAAGATCTTGAGCGATTACGTCAAGAGTCAGAAGGCGCTGAACGCAAGGCTGACTACACGCGTGTTGCCGAAATTCGATATGGAAGAATTCCTGCACTTACCGCATCACTCGAAGAAGAAGACAAGCGTCTCAAAAAGTTTCAAAATTCTCGAAAGATTTTAAAAGAAGAAGTGGGTCCCGAAGAAATTGCGCGCGTTGTATACCGCTGGACGGGAGTTCCTGTAGAACGCATGCTTGAAGAAGAAACGCATAAGCTTACTGAAATGGAGACGTTGCTAAAAGCACGTGTTGTGGGTCAAGATACTGCTATTTCAGAAATTTCAAACGCAGTTCGACGCGCTCGTGCCGGCATTCACGAAGAAGATCGGCCGATCGGTTCGTTCATGTTTTTGGGTCCCACGGGCGTTGGCAAAACCGAACTTGCCCGAGCTCTCGCAGAGTTTATGTTTAATGATGAGAAGGCGCTCATTCGGGTAGACATGTCAGAATTTATGGAGAAGCATGCGGTTTCAAAATTTATTGGCTCGCCACCAGGATATGTAGGATATGAGGAAGGAGGTCAGCTTACAGAACTTGTGCGTCACCGCCCGTATTCGATATTGCTTTTCGACGAGATTGAAAAAGCGCATCCAGATGTGTTCAATATAATGCTTCAGATTCTTGATAATGGTCGGCTCACCGATGCGAAGGGTAGACACGTAAACTTCAAAAATGCTGTTATTATTATGACGTCAAATATTGGTTCCGAGCTTGTCAACGAAATGGGCAAGGTTGGTTTTCAGTTAGGAAAAGAATCGAAAGCAGAAGAGGCGAGGGGGCAGGAATTGCAACGTAAAATTAAAAAAGCTCTTGAAAACCGTTTTCGCCCGGAATTTTTGAATCGACTCGATTCTATTATTATCTTTAATCCCCTGCAGAAGAAAGACTTAATGAAAATTGCTGATATTCAAATTGGTGCAGTTCGTGCACGATTAGTAAAGAAGGGTATTGAATTTGAAGTTTCGCAGGAGGCAAAGAATTTCTTAATTGCAGAAGGATATGATACCAATTACGGAGCAAGACCTTTAAAGCGTGTAATCCAGAATAAGATTTTAAATCCGCTCGCGGAAATGCTTGTGGGCGGCAAGATTCATGAGGGCGCCGTAATCTCAATTGGACTTAAAGATAATAAGCTTTCGTTTGAAAATACCGCTCGACCGCGCGATAAAAGATCACCCGAACTTGCTCACGCAAAGAAGTAAATAAAAATCAGCGAACTTGTGTTCGCTGATTTTTATTTGTGCACGGGGAGGGATTCGAACCCCCGTAGGCATATAGCCGCCTGATTTACAGTCAGGTGCGATTGACCACTCCGCCACCCGTGCATATTTTGTTGTTTTGCCTCGCCAAAGGCGTGCACCCGTGCGTATTAATTTGTTTGGGTATTATAAAACACTTTTGCCTTCCTGCAAAGCAGAGTTGAGATATGTGAAGTTTGGCCAGTTGCCAAGCTTTTTTTTATTCACAAAACCTGGTACGATACAAAAACATTTAAAAAATTTGCCCACGTAGCTCAGTCGGTAGAGCAACTCCATGGTAAGGAGTAGGTCCGCAGTTCAATTCTGCGCGTGGGCTCAAGTTTTGTAGAAAAAATTAGACAAAATAAGCACAATGAGCTCTAATTGCTTTGGGTAAAGTTTTGCGTTTAATACACGAAAGGAGTGTGCCAATGTGGAAGCACGATAACCTTGATGAGGTACAGCTTGGGCTACTCAAGAAAAACATACTTGCCATTGGTGGTGAAATAGATCCGCCGAATGCTATTTATGTGAGAGAGGCACTCTTGCGATTGACTGCGGCAGGGTCTCCCGAAATTACGATCAACATAACGAGTGACGGCGGTGAGGTAGATATTGGACTAGCTATTTTCGATATGATTCGTT
>JBBTUF010000005.1:0-23427 GCA_038063855.1 Patescibacteria group bacterium | reverse complement strand
TTTGAATAATCACCTATTAAAATGTCAGCCTCGGTTGGCCGGAAGTAGCGATTGTCGATTTCAACATACTCTTTCCAATTGAGCCCGGCGATACGGAAGGCCTCTTCAACAAACTCGCGCACCGTATGTGTCTCTCCAGTGGCTATTACAAAATCATCGGGCTTTTCGCATTGCATCATAAGATACATCGCCTCCACAAAATCAGGCGCGTACCCCCAATCGCGCTTTGCCTCCATATTGCCGAGATATAATTTTTTTTGTTTGCCAGCAAGAATATTTGCAATCGCCATAGTAATCTTTCTTGTTACGAATGTCTCACCTCGACGAGGACTTTCATGATTAAACAAAATTCCATTGCACGCAAAAATATTATATCCCTCCCGATAGTTTTTCGTGATCCAATACGCATATACTTTTGCAACGGCATACGGGCTTCGCGGATAAAATGGTGTTGTCTCGCGCTGTGGAATCTCTTGCGCCATGCCATACATTTCCGAACTCGAAGCTTGATAAAATTTTGTTTGATCGAGGCCCGCATCGCGAATTGCATCCAACAACCGAAGCGTACCGAGCGCTGTCACATTACTTGTATATTCTGGGATATCAAAACTTACTCGCACATGACTTTGAGCAGCAAGATGATAAATTTCATCAGGGCGAACCGTGCGCACAATATGATTTATGGAACTCGCATCCGTAAGATCTCCATAATGTAAAAATAACCGCACATTTTTTTCATGCGGATCCTGATATAAGTGCTCAACACGACTTGTATTGAAAGAACTTGACCGTCGAATAAGTCCATGCACTTCGTATCCCTTTTCAAGTAAAAATTCGGCAAGATATGATCCATCCTGCCCAGTCACGCCAGTAATAAGCGCTTTTTTCATAAATTAGTTTTATACTTATATTTGCCTAAAAGGGTTTGGAGACCAACCCCAGCAAGCAGAAACATAAAAGGACTGATACTATATCTATACCTGGGATGTGATACGGAACCACCAGAAACCAGCGCAATCGTAAGAATAAAACCAACGCAAAGCACAGTTATAGCATGCTTCTGTTTACTGCTAATAATCCAACCGTATACCATCAATATATTTATAGCAAGCCAAAAAATACCTCCAATGATCACACTCATCAACACTAATACATTTTTAGTTAATGCATCCCAAATTTTATTAAACCTTCCCTTTAAAAGCAAATCGCTGATACTAAAAACATTACTACCACTAAGTCTCATTCGATACAATATATCACGTGCCCCATCACTTATAAAAAATGGGATCGTTTTAATAAGATGAAACTTTGCATATAAAATCGGGTGCTCGCCGATATAATCAAAAGCCACTTTCCACATATACGGAGAATTTTCTAGAATGCCTGACTTTCCTGTTCGTACTTCATTCTTATACGGGGTCAGTGTAAGTAAACGCTCTTTAAAGATATCTTCAGCTTCTTTCATAGAAATATTATTGTTATATGCATAAAAAGCGGGTGCATGAGCGTATGCAAACTGCCAGCTTGCAACAGCTGAAAGTTCCCATGTATTAAAAAACATTTTATTTCTAATAGACCATGGCCCAACTATCATTAAAAAACCTACAAGAAAAAGAATGATTGTATTAAGTAAATACTTCTTCTGCTGTAATACGTAGAATATAATTATACTCGGAATCAACACCTCTCCCACCGGTCTAATCATTGTGGACATGCCAAGTAACGCTCCCACAAAAAAAGAACCGCGCAAAAATCTGCCAATATTATTTATAAGAACATACACAGTAAGAAGTACAAAAAATATAAAGAGTGGCTCGGTCGCAATATAATTAGAATACAATAGCCCCGCTGGCTCAAAAGAAAAAAATAATGCCGCCAATATGCCAACTTTCTTCGACCAAGTAAGACCAATTTTATAAACTAAAACTGCGGATATCCCTCCTATAAAATCCTGTATGACTGAAACGATTAATATCTTTTTAAATACTGCCAAAATAATCAAAAGAAATATTGGATAACCCGGCATATCATAACTATTTAGTCGCCCAGTATTTATATTAATAAAATGTCCAGTCTCTAGCATGCCTCTCATATCCCCAAGGAAACTATGCGAGTCAGACCCCAAGTCTGGCACCGATGTGCCAAGTACTAGAAGGATCATTAAAAAAAATATTCGCGCGCAAAAAGCGGCAATAAAAATTAATATTTCAGTCTTATACTCTTTCAAAAACTTGTTCAACATCATTGCAAAGACACAAATCGATATTTTAAAGCTGCCCAAAGAATACGAAACGCATGATGCCATCTTATAGTTTTCCCTTCTTCGAAACTTCTTGCTTGATATGTAATCGGCACCTCAATAATATTAAACCCCGCTCTGACCACCTTTGAGGTAAGTTCTGCTTCAATTTCAAAGTGAGCGCTTTCTAATAAAATCTTATCTAAAATGCTGCGGTCAAAAACTTTAGCCGCAGTTAAAATATCTGTCAAATGCGTCCCCCAAATAATATTACAAAGCTTATTCACCAAAATTCCACCCCAAAGATATGCTTTATAACGATATTTGCTTTTTGAGTACCCAAGAATTCGTGACCCGTATACAACGCTCGCTCTCCCATCAATGATCGGCTTTAAAAGCAACGAGAAATCCTCCGGCATATATTCGAGATCGGCATCCTGCCTCAAAATAATCTCTCCACTTGAAGCCGCAATCCCATCACGCCAACTCGTTCCGACACCTAAATTTTTATTATGCAATATAATTTTAATTTTTCTCTCTCCGCTTATTTTCTGAAGCATGTCCCGCGTTCCATCGGTAGAATAATTATCAACAACAATAATCTCCTTCTCAAGTCCGAGTGTATCTGCAACGAGTGAGCGATCAATAACCTGACGTATTGTCCGCTTCTCATTGTACACGGGAATAATAATGGTAACTCTAGAAAATTTCATGCGCGTAACATCGCTCTAACCCCCTCACTAAATCTGTTTTTGCCCGCCACCCCAACAGTTTCTCTACTTTTCTTATAGAGATCAATTCATCTGGATCCTTAGTATCTACATGCGCCGGCCTGACATCGACTTTTTTCCCAAGAATCCCGCCGATCAATTTTATAAGTTCAAGTAAATTTACAGTCTCATGGTGCGCAACATTAATAATTTCATTTTTTTCAAACGTATAATCGGCGAGCAACGAAATGCACTCCGCAAGATCTTCGGCACAAACAAAATTGCGCTTTTGTTGCCCGGTGCTCGTTAATATAATCGGCTCACCCCTCGAGATAGTGCGGCAAAAAGACGATATAATAAAATCCTCCGGCATCCCCTTTCCGTACACGGCCGCAATTCTAAGAATTATCCACTGAGCCGCGCTGTTTTTAATAATATTTTCACAATCCAACTTCATCTGACCATATACACTCGCAGGATGCACATCGCCATCTTCCCCACCCTTCATTTCTTCGGTTGTTCCATATACACGAATACTCGAAGAAAAAATAAGCGGGATATGAAACATTTCTGCCGCCCGCACAAAATTTCGAACTCCACTATAATCCGTATCAGCAAAATGAGGATCCGGGGTAGCATTTCTTCTACCTACCGCCGTAGCTCCAAAATGAAAAATAGCATTTGCATCCGCACACGCTTTTTCTACATCATCCCATATGCTCATATCAAATCCATCGCGCAAACTAAATTTGATTACCGTGTGCTTATTCTCAAGTTTTCTTAGAATGTGCGAACCTATAAACCCCGAGGAACCTACAAGCAATATTTTCATACAATACAAAGATAATATCAGTCATTACAACAATTTGCAATGATATCATTTTGACAAATATGCTCGAAATCTCTGCCAACAAACAACAACTAAGAAAAAATAAAATGGAATAACCGGTATAATATAACGAGCCTCAGCATGTGTTAACAAGGCATACGTTCCATTGAAATACAGTATAAAAAAAAGAATTAAAAACCATTTTTTCCAATCCATTCGTATCGCCAAGATTACCCCAAACACTACAACAAATATAAAAATCAACCACACTAAATGAATTCCTATTAAAATTAAAAACTTAATAATACTAAAACTCCCATCTTTTACAACAAATGTATGTATAAGTTCAACTCCTTCTAAATTAACTGGGGAGTTTAATCGCTGAAGATATATAGAGCCGAGCATTACAAACTTGACTGGATGCGACATAATGAGATTTTTTGCCTCAGCGTAATACTGTGCCTGTAACTGACCTTCATTACTCTTATCTTGTTTTTGATTTTGATAATACCTCTTCTCACGCTCTATAGATTCTTTTGTATAAGGCTCCGGATCATTCGCATATCCCGGATAAAAATAATCTGCAACATAATCACCAAAAAAAGACGCTATAACAAAAGAATTAATTCGACCCTTCGAAAAATTAACATCATCAGCGCGGCGCATTAAAGTCAGCGCTCCACTTGCCAGCCCATAATTACCGACAATTTTATGATTATATTGCGCCCATGCTCCGATTGGCAATAATGCGATAATTAACACAACAAGAATATCGATTATTAATTTTTTATTAATTCTTTTTTTGATTATAAACATTGCTACAATATAAAATGGAATAGCGTATAACACGATCGGCTTCGTAAGTACTAAAAACGCAAACAGTATGCCTTGTAACACTGCAAAATAAGAATTTGATTTATCTCTCCACTTAAAAAAGCTCCATATCAAGGCGGTATTTAGAAAAAGAGCAAACACATCAGAATTAATATCGATAACGTATGTTGCCACGCCCCAATATACTGCTGTCATGAGCGGCGGGATTGTTGAAAACGGAAAATCAAAAAACCTCTTTGCAATTTCGAAAATTAAAATTAGCGTCAGTATCCATATCAATATTTGCGATACAAAAACTGCTACTGGATACTCTCCAAATATGCCATATACTACAGCAAGAAAAATAGCATACCCCGGTGGACGCTGAAAAGGTCCGTAAAAGAAAGTTGATGAATCATGTATGGTCTGATGCCTAACCAAAGAAAGCGCTGTCGCATTATAGCTATAAGCATCATTTCCCCAATCATCAATGCTGGTCTTAAAAATTTTCTCACTAAGAACTCCCAAAAATAAACTTACTGAGATTCCAAGCGCAACAAGCACTATCAAGAATTTGCTCTCCAATATATTCCTCATACTTTATAAAATGAGCCTACGAATTATATACAAAGGGCGATCTTTTGTTTCCGTATAAATCCTGCCTATATATTCGCCCAAAATCCCTAAAATACATAACTGCACACCGCCAAGAAACAACACGACCAGAATTAAAGTCGTAAAGCCAGCTGCAATCGTACCAAAAAGTACCCGATAGACAACTTCATAAACCCCAACTGCAAAAGATGCTACAGCTATCACAAAACCAAGGTATGTGGCAAAACGCAATGGATATGTTGTCGTAGCAATAATGCCATCGGTAGCATATCTCAAAAGACCTCTTAAATTATATTTACTCTCACCATAAAATCTTTTCCCATGCTCAACCTGTACAGTGACTTGCTGAAACCCAACCCAACGAATCAACCCCTGCACATATGCCGTATGCTCTGGCAGATTTTTTAAAGCGCTAACCATGCTTCGATTCATCGCCCGAAAAACACCGACTAACATTTGATCGTCACCTCGAGGCATATCGCCTTTGCGAATATTAAATGCAAGAAACTTTCGTAAACACCAAGATGTAATTCGTCGAAATATTGAATCTTTTCGATGAATGCGCAATCCGTATGCAACATCGTATCCATCTTTAATTTTTTCAACAAGTTTTGGAATCTCCTCTGGCAAATCCTGCAAATCACCATCCATAATGACCACAATATCCCCCTTAGCGTAATCAAACCCTGCACGAATCGCAATCCCTTGCCCAAAATTTCTTGAGAATTGAACATATTTTATCCTTGAATCTTTTTCATATTCGCCTTCCACTATATCCGGCGTCTGGTCAGTTGAACCATCGTCAACGAATATAACTTCAAACTCAGCGTCGAGCCTTTCTAAAACATGCTTCAACCTCCTCGTTAATTCAACGATAATCACAGCATCATTATACGCCGTAACAACAACTGATATCATATATAACTCCATAGTATAGAAAAAGTGACTAAAATGAAAACGCTGACCCACATTTCTGGGTCAGCGTTATTTGATTAACTGTTTTGCAGGATTCCCTACAACAACCATGCCATCGGGCACATCATGAACTACTACAGAGCCCGCACCTACAATACATCCTTTGCCAATTTTGACATCATGACGAATCGATGCACCGGTACCGATAAGACTATCGTCTCCGATTACAACGCGACCGCCCATTGAAACGCCCGAGGCTACATGGGCATAATCACCAATGCGACAATCGTGCTCGATGATTGCTCCTGTGTTGATAATTGAGTGCTTGCCGATAATTGCATCGGCGTTTATAACTACCCCCGCGCACACAACAACACCTTCTGCGATCTTTGCCCCTCTCGCGATGATAGCAGATGGGTGTTTGACTCTTACAAAGCGCGCATGGTGATTTGAAAAAAAATCCGCCAACCGCCTGCGAGCGTTATTGTCACCAATCGCTATCACGATATACCTATCGCCCTGAACTACCTCAGCAGCATTAGTATCGTCACCCAACACCGGATACCCAAAGACTTCAGTACCAAACGGCTTTGTGTTATCAATCCACCCTTCAATCAAAAGGCCTGCTTTTTCTGCTACATCAGCGACAACCTTACCGTGACCTCCTGATCCGTAGATAACGACCGTGCTCATTTTGACCTCCCTATTTCAGAAAGTCCCCGAGAAAGATTATCAACCACGTATCGAATCTGCTCTTCGGTAATTGTATGAAAAAATGGCAAGGCGAGCGAATGAGAAGAAAAATCTTCAGCAACTGGAAAGCTCCCCCTCTCCATACCCATTCCATACCCATACTTTTGATACGCAAGAGAAAGATGAATACAGGAAAAATACTCGCGCGTCGTAATGCCTCGCTCAGCAAGATATCTCATGAGCGAGTCGCGATCACGCCGGTTAAACCATTCAGCCAATCGCAATACATATACAAACCTACTCACGCGCAAATGTTTAACTACTGGCGGGGTGATAACGTCTTGATTCGAAGCAAGTAAGGCATTGTATTGCTCCGTGATAGCAATGCGCCGATCAACGATTGTCTCTACGCGCTTTAACTGGGACACGCCCAACGCCGCACTCATCTCATTCATATGGTAATTGTATCCGAGCATCTGATACTCATACCACGCGCCCAAAGGTGATGCACCATGGTTCTTGACCATTCGTGCAATACGATTGACCGATTCATCATTCGTTACGATCATGCCACCTTCCCCGGTTACAATTTGTTTATTTGGGAAGAATGCGAAAATACCTACATCACCAAATGTACCAGCCATACGACAGTCACTACCTATCTCAACAGACGAGCCAAGAGCTTCACAACTGTCTTCAATTAGTTTCAGATGATACCGTTGTGCGATATGTCGTAATGCCGTCCAGTCGGCGATATAACCAAAAAGATCAACAGCAAGAATCGCCTTAACCGCAACATTTTGCGCATAAAGATTCTTTATTCTTCTTTCAACGGCCACTGGATCAATCTGAAATGTTACTGGCTCAACATCAACAAACACTGGCCGCGCCCCTGCGTGCAATATACAATCGCTCGAAGCGATGAAACTCAAAGGCGTCGTGATAACAACATCTCCTTGCGCGATACCCAGCGCACAAAGCGAGGTATGCAAAGCAGTCGTTCCACTACTTGTAGCAATCGCGTACTTTACACCAATATACTCCGCAATAGCACGCTCAAACTCAAAATGCTGTGGTCCACGAGTTAAAAAGTCGCTACCGAGTACGCGGATAACTGCTTCTTTATCTTGTGTTGTAAGCTCGTGCTTCGCGAGAGGCACTTTCATATATGTCATACTGGCTCCTTTTTCAAGCTGCGGTCTAACAAAAACTTAGCCCACAAAACTTACTTCGTCAATAAAAACTATTTACTGACTTTTTTACATACAAAAATCAAATTATACAAAAAATATTTACTAAACGGAATTTTCGCAATAATAGAATCGAGAAAATACATATTTCGAGCACCAAAAATTCTATAAAAAATTTTTGGTACGAAGCCAAACCCATACCATCGAACAAGCTTTAATCCATTATCTTCTGCTAATTTTTTTGCGCTCCAAAATGAAATCGTATTAAGAGTGCGACCATGGAGCAAATACCATAGTTTCGTAAAAAATCTATAACTCCAAATATTTCCATGCATGTTAAAAATAAATACCCCTTTTGAATCCAATTTCGGAACGAGCACTTGCAACATTTGTCGAGAGAATTCCGACCCTGAATTAAGAAACACTCGAAATGCAGTAATGAGATGAAATTTTCTTGAACCAAGAGTATCTTCTCGGGTTATATCACCAACGATCATCGGAGATCGAACTCCTTTCGCTCGAGCAAGCGCTATCATCGATTCAGATATATCAACGCCAAGCGATTCATAAACCTTTGTCTCTAAAAATTTAAGAATACGACCCGTTCCACATCCAAAATCCAAATAAAAAATCTGCTCTATTCTTTTCTTTAATCGCTGAATCTCATAGGATAGAACTGGTTTTTCTGCTTGCCATATTAAATCGTCATATGATCCTTTCTTATATATTAACTGATCATAATTTTTACTTTTTCTAACCTCAAGATGAGAAAGCCGATAATCTTTCATAATTCTGACTTCTTCTCCCAAATATCAGTTTTACCCAATCCAGATCCATACGAAATAACTTGCCTATAATTTTCTGCGACAAACTTTTCAAACGCTGGGTGTGGTTTGTACAAATCACGCTTCATTCTGTTATCAACAATGACATAACTTGGTGGATTTTTATGTAATTCGGCTAAAACTTCATTCGGAGAAGGAAAAGATGCCCAATGATCATTATCTGTGACAGCAAAAAGCATGCTATATGAATTAAGATCTGAAAAAACCCGTCTTTTTGCAATCACAACTGGAAGAGCATTCGCCGTAAAAACTTTCTCGTCATCTTTTGTGTGATCATGAATGAAAGACGCTGCATCATTTATTGTTTCGTGAGTCCACCACCATCCACCAGTGCGCGGATCCGCATACCAAGCTACTGACGTTCCATATAACCCACAAACAAGCCCAATAATCACTGTGAAACTCGCTGTTCGGGACTTACATTGTCCCCATGGCAAAGAATAAAAAACAAGTGCAACCCCCAAAGTCATTGGTGGAATAAACTCCCGTATATACCCCGGCCTCCAAAATGTATACGCAATTATGTAGCTCGCTATCCATATAAGTATAGCAGCTATCTCCTTTTTAAAATTTTTAAAATTATCAGTAAAAAGATTTTTTATAATCACAAGATGTATAAATAATAAAATGAGAGCAATTGAGAATATCGCCATAAAAAGAAATACGTACGGTCTAAAAAATCCTTTATGATATATCAAACCTGCGTGACCAATAAGAGCCCCTGAAAATGTTCCAACGATTGCCAAAAGAATCAAAAGTCTCACAGTGTGTTTTTTGTCGGAGATAAAAACTTGCACAGCGCCCAATAAAAAAACAACAAAACCGCTAAAAAGCGCCCACCCCTCGACTGCTAAATCTTCTACGAAAGCAAGAGCCCAGGCTCTTAATAATTGATACGTGTCATATGTGGGAGCTGCATTCGGGCTATAGCCTCTTCGTTCTTCTGATATTATTTGAACGGCAAAACCAAACCATAAATCAAAAGCTCTTGAAAAATTATGATATGAAATCCATAAAAAAATTGGCAGAAATCCAATTAGCCCTCCTACTCCAAAAATAAAAACCCTTGAAAAAGCTTTTTTTGCGGATCTCGTACAAATAATTATCACGCTGGTGGCAACTACACACATCGCAAGAATGGAAAGTCGCTCTATAAATCCAAGCCCAATGAGTAGCCCCGATAAAAATATGAGATAGTTCTTTTCAAGGCGCAAACCGCGCACAAGAAATAATACTGACAAGATACTGAAAAAAATGGTCATGATTTCACTTTTTATAATCTGCCCAGCCCATAAAGTATACGGATTGAATGCAAAAAGCATTGATGCGAGCAATCCAATTTTCTTATTAAAAAGCTCTTTACCAAGCAAGAAAAGAGCACCTGCAGATAACGCCGATAAAATAAGAATTGGCAGCCGAAATACAAAAAGGGACGCACCAAGAATTTTCGTAAATACAAATATTAACGCCAAAAGAATAGGTGTTCGCGTTGACCAATCGGCAACAGGGATTTCTCCACGTCCAAACCTCATTGCATCAAGGACATACCTGCCCTCATCGCCACCAACAAGTGTATGTGGAAAAGCTAATATTGAAAGCGTTATTGCAACACAAAAACATGCAATAAATATTTGCGTATCAGAAACCGCAGCCAATCTTTTAAATAATTTCATTTTCCCCTTCATGGCGTTTAGCTAAATATAGATTACGCCAATAAATAAAAAATACAAACACTTGCCCAATAAAAAATACGGGATCCTTAAGATGATATGCATATATCATTATCGCGACGGAACCCATCAAACTAAGATACCAAAAATATATCGGCACAACAGTTTTCTTGTGATATTCAGAATAAATCCATTGAACTAAAAAGCGCAGAAAAAATAAAAACTGAGCGAAGAACCCAAAAAGAAGCCAATAATCAATACGCATATGTAATTATTTTCGTTTTTTCGCAATAACAATTAATGTGAGACCAAAAGGTAACGGAATATGGCTTTCGATTCGTAAAAGAAAGTAAAGGATTGTATTAATGGCATTCTTCACAATACTTTTCTTTTTATACGAACGAGCAGGAGCAATAAGTGATTTCTTGAATATTTTTTCACTTATCAAGTACGGAAAAAATCCAATAAAATTCCAATAATAGATAGTATCTATTTGAAAACCTGCGTCTTCGAGCAACCTTCGTAGCTCGCGTTTTCTATATCGTCTCAGATGCCCATACTTTTTATCACGTAAACCATATAACAGTGGGAATGCTGGTACAGAAATAAACATACTTCCGCGAGGAGCGAGCATCACTCTACATCTATCGAGACATAAAGCACCGCCCTCAATATGTTCTAGAATATCGCATGCTGTAATAACATCAAATAATCCTACCGGCTCAAGAATATTTGCATCGGCAAGACGCACCTCAACATCAAACCGATCTTTAAATTTTTCTTGAAGCTGGTCAACAAGAATCTGAGAATTGTCAGTAAGAACTATTTTATTAAATCTTCCTTTCAAAAATTCTGCTATAACACCATTACCAGACCCAAGATCAAAAAGAGATTGACCCCTTGGCACCATCGAAAACAATACACGAGCGCGGTAATCTCGCAAAAAATCCCGACTTTGAAACTCTTCGAGTGCGTTCATTCCTTGCCTTCCTCATAAAACTCTACATCGAGCGGAGCATGACGACCTATAAACTCTGCGAGTAACCCCATTAAAATAAAGAGAAGTCCGACGATTGTTAAAAATACAAATACCAACGGCAATGGAGTACGAATTAAACTGACATTTTGAAAGATTTTTAGACAGAGCGCCCAGAGTGCTGCAACACCGGCTAGGAAAAAACTCCAAAACCCAACCCCGCCAAAAAAATGCATTGGGCGACGAGAATAGTTATAAAAAAAATGGAATGTAAGCGCATCAAGAAAAACTTTAAAGGTTCGCAACAATCCATAATTTGATTTTCCAAATTTGCGCGGCTCAAAACGCACTGGGATTTCTGCAACACGCGCCCCCTCACGCGCAGCATACGCAGCAATCATGCGTTGCATATATACAGCAAAGTGCATGCGGTCAAGAATCTCTCGACGATATGCCTTCATATTACATCCGTAGTCGTGAAGCTTTACACCCGTAACATATGAAATAAAAGCGCTTGCTGTGTGTGAAGGAATACGCCTGGTAAATGGCTGACCTTTCCAACGATCACGTCGCCAGCCACTCACTACATCAAACCCTTCGGTGAGTTTTACAAGAAAAGCTGGAATATCTTCTGGATCATTTTCAAGATCTCCATCCATGGTGATAACGACCCTGCCTTTCGCCTGACGTATACCAGTTACCATAGCTATAAACTGACCATAATTACGTCGCAGAAAAATATTCCGAGCAGAAAGTTTCGAAAGCGCCTTTCGAGTGCCATCTGTAGAACTATCATCAACAAAAATGATCTCAAATGATTTCCCGAGCTTGATCAATACTGTATTGAGTCTTTCGTAGAGAGTTTCAACTGTTCGCTCCTCGTTAAAAAGAGGCACTACTACTGAAATTTCTGGGCGCTCCATGCTTTGAAAAATACCAGAAAACCAAGAAGATTCAAGGCGTGTCAACTAACAAACTCATTACGGATTTGATACACGAAATCATGTAGTCTACTTCTTCATCCGTGAGCCCTGGAAACATCGGTAACGTTACAACACTTTTCGCAAGCTTTTCTGTTATTGATAAGGGCTTTCGTGAAGCATATTTTTTATAAAATGTCTGAGTGTGCACTGGCGGATCAAAATGAACGCTCGCACCAATACCCATTTCGCGCAATTTCAATACAAACTCATCACGAATCGTCGGGTTAATCTTAATAACAAACATCTGCCACGCCGAGACAAAACCTTCGGGTACCGATGGCAAATCAATACCTTGGATTCCCACAAGCCCTCGAATGAGTCTCTCAGATTTTTTTCTGCGTATCGTATTGAGATTCTCAATTTTTTTCATTTGTTCGACACCAATCGTCGCAGCGATATCGCTCATGCGATAATTTACACCAGCCATAATCGAGTCCCGCTCCCATGGGCGCACAAAACCATGACGTTCGTGTGTTTGGCTTGCGATACCGTGTGCAATAAATGCTCGCACTCTCGCAATAAACGCTTCATCATTACTTGCAATCGCACCTCCTTCTCCCGTTGTAATATTCTTTGTAGCCCAAAAAGAGAAACAACTTACATTCCCGAATGAACCTGCTGGTGCATTATGATAAAGTCCCCCAATACATTCTGCGGAATCTTCAATGACTTTTAGTTTATATTTTTTTGCAATGGCAAGAATTGGATCCATGTCGCAGGGCTGTCCTGCAAAATGAACAACCATAATTGCTTGAGTGCGTGGAGTAATATTTTCCTCGAGACAAGCCGGATCAATATTGCCACTCTCCCAGGAAACATCACAAAAAACTGGCGTAGCGCCTGCTCGTACAACCGCGTTGGCACTCGCCGACATTGTAAAACTCGGCATTAATATTTCGCCCGTGATATCAAGGCATACCAACGCGGCCTCGAGCGCAGATGCGCACGAATTTACGAGAACTACTCCTTTAACATGAAGAAAATCTCGCAGCAATTTTTCGAATTCTTTATTTTTTGTTCCATGAGCAACCCACCCCGAATGAAGTACATCCGTGACAGCACGCACTTCACTTTCATCAAACGCTGGGCGACAAAGTGGAATATTAAATTTTTTCTCCATGAAGATTTGTGAGAAATGCAACGTAATGTTTCATTCCTTCTTCCAGAGAAAATCGAGGATTGTATCCTAACAGGCTACGCGCTTTGGAAATATCCATCGTACCTCGTGCAGGACGACGTTCGTCCTCGGCAACTTCTTTGACAACAATTTCTGCATTCGGAAAATACTGTCTCACTAATGTTGCAAGATCCATTAAACTACGCCCCTGACCGTAAGTGATATTAAAGATCTCGCCATTTGACGCATCTTCTGTTGCTGCAAGAAAAATACCCTGTGCCGTATCTTCCACATACGTAAAATCAAGCTCAGACTTTCCTCCGCCATGAAGCACGATCGGCTTGCCATATATAGCATTTTCTAAAAAAATCTGCGTTACTCGTCGATTACAATCGGTGGGACCGTATACTGCTGAGGGTCGGATGATTGCATATTGCAATTTATACCGTCTCGCATACATTTGCGTCAGTTGCTCTGCCCCAAGTTTAGTAACACCATACACGCCTGTCGGATTAGTAGAATGCTTTTCATCGCAGGGTCTATATTGAAAATCGCCGTACACCATACTTGAAGAAGCAAGTACAAATTTTTGAATCGGGCGATCTTTTATAGATTCGAGAATATTATGCGTGCCATTGTATATCGCAGCAACCGCTTCATGAGAATATTTATCTGAAAGGTCAGAAATAGGAAGAGCTGCAAGATGAACAATGATATTAGGTTCAGTGCTTAAAATTGCATCACGCAACTTAAAATAATCTTGCACTTCTCCCTGAATCACCTCAACCTTCCCTTCGAGCTTTCTATACCGATGAGCAAGGTATGTTGTATAATTTTTATCGACAAGCGGTGAAACATAAGTTTTCAACGCATCATAAACAACAACGCGATATCCTGCGTCCAAAAATCTCTGACACACAACTGAGCCGATAAACCCAAGCCCACCGGTTATAAAGACAGTTTGTTTTTTTTCTTTGATCTGATCATTCATTTCTTTAATAGCTATAAGCCTGCATACAATAGAAAAAGCATACATCAGATATCAGTTATTGTAAATAAAAAAATGACCACTACAACACTCCTGTTGTAGTGGTCATTATATAGATCTAACGCGGTGCGTATTCAAAGATATCTCCTAAGAGCAAAGTGAGGCCGATTTTTATCTTTGTCTTCGAAGCCACAACGCAGATAAAATGCCCGAGCATCCGGCCTGCGAGTCAAAACATCGACAAACGAAGAGCCGTATTTCTTTGCCAACTGACAGAGTACTTCATTCAATGCACTGCCAACTCCAAAACTTCTAAAAGCTGGCAATACAAATACATCTTCGATCATACAAACATGACCACCGAGCTTCCGCACGTGCACAAGAGATGCCATCCCTGCAGTGACGTTATCTACACATGCAATGTGTAACTCTACTCCACCGTCCGCCATGACTCTGTCGAATGAAACTCGGTCGAGCTGCGGTTGTCCAGGATAGAGCTCGGCAAGCATACTGCGAGTTGCCTTGAAGAATGCTTGCGTCGTAACATCGATTCTCTTAATTACGATATCTCGCATTTCTCCTCCTTGTACCTAAAAAAGAACTAATGACTTTATATCAGCTTTTATCTATCCTGTCAATACCATTGTATTTAGCAATATCTAAACTTGTGCTATATAGTAAACAAGATGCGTTTTACTCGATACCAAATGTATAAGAAAATATTCTCTTCACTAGAGCTCCCTCTTCAAGGAGATATATTGGGTGTGAGCGGTTTAAAATATTTTATTGGCTCAAAGAATTATAAACCACCAATGCAAATTATATCAAAAGATGCAAAAATTACCCAAGCAAATTATCCAGACGTCAATATGTGTAATTTGCCGTATCCGGATAATTCATTTGATGTTGTTGTAGCCGATCAAGTAATTGAACATATTGAGGGTAATATCGAGCAAGCAATCAGTGAATGTCATCGCGTATTAAAAACGAGAGGCATGTTAATTATTGGCACTGTGTTTATACATCCTATCCATTGGGGGCCAAAAGATATGTGGCGTTTTTCGACAGCTGCACTGAAATACTTATGTCGCGATTTTTCGGAAATTGTAGAATGCGGAAGCTGGGGCAATAAATGGATTCATGCACTTTTTTTTCTCTACGAGAATGCTCGTGATTGGGATATACCAGAACGACGCTTTAATGTAAAACATTTTTTTGCAACACTAAACGACACAAAATACCCATTAAATACCTGGATCATAGCGCGCAAATGAATGAACCTCTCGTAAGTATAATATTTCCAACGTGGAATAGAGCTCACATGCTCAAGACTGCAATCGCAAAGATTCTTTTGCAGTCATATAAAAACTTCGAGCTCATTATCGTTGATGATGGGTCAACCGATAACACCGAGGAAGTTGTGAAGTCCATTATTGCAGAGAAAAAAGATCCCCGCATTAATTATATTCGAATGGAACACCAAGGAGGGGCTTTCGCTCGCAATAAAGCGCTACGCCAAGCTCATGGTGAGTTTATTGCATCTCAAGATGACGACGATGAGTGGGATCCTCAATATATTGAAGCGCAAGTCAAAAAACTTTCTTCATCTCCCATTGAATACGGGATGAGCTATGTTGCTTATTGGAGAGTTCTTGCGAACGGTAAAAAAATTCTTATGCCTCCTAAAAGCGCCCTACCGCGCGAAGGAAATATTTATGGTGGTGATATTATGCGCAAAAACTACTGCCCCTTTCAAGCGGGGATGATTCGGCGTTCTGTATTGGATGATGTGGGCCTTGTATGTGAAAAAATAAACTCGCTTTACGACTGGGAAATGTGGTTACGTATCGCAAAAAAATATAAAATCGCACATATTGATAAGCCACTTTTTGTCTTAAATGATACCCCAAATAGCAATTCAAACAATCCAAAAACAATTTGGTGGCGCATCGATGCACGCAAATATATTATTCGTGAATACGGCAATGATATTAAAAAATTTGGTTACTTTCATGCGCACATTTCAACGTTAACAGATCTTTTAATACAAGCTGGAGACATAAAACAAGCGCGCAGATACCTCAGAGAAGGAATTTTCGCTAAACCATTCTCAATAACACTCTGGCTTAAACTCTTGACTTCTTTTTTGGGTGCGATTTCTTATAAAAAAATTCAGAGTATCTATAGGGGGGAATAAAAAAAAGCCCCGTCCACATTGATGGACGGGGTCGATTAGTGCTCTCGCACAATTTTAAGGATTGCCTCCTCGCTCGCAAGAGCTTGAATCTCTCCTTCATCTGCCTGGTGCCTTTTTTCTTCAGAAACTTTTGCAAAGAATGCATCAATCCGATTGAGTGTTTTTTTTGAATGATTTTTCTCAAGCCATGGAAAAATGTGACGATAATCTGTATAACGGTTGAGTCGTGCCCAATCGAGCGTAACTTGCGGAACTTTCATCCCTGCATTGACTGCTGCCACATACTGAGGCGTACCAGGATATGGAGTAAAGAGTTTAGGACCACTGATGGAAATATAAGGCTCCCCCTCCAGATGCTCAATAAGATCGAGTGTAGCGTTGATAGAGTTTTCTGTTTCTTGTGGAAAACCTACAATCATTGAAAAGCGTAACGGAAGCTTCACTTCTCGTGAGATGGCTACAAGACGCATGTAGTCGCTAACCCTAGTTCCTTTTTGAATCATATTAAGAGTTTCCTGGCTCCCAGATTCCGTTCCTACAAAAACCTGCATGCAACCGGTTTCTTTAAGAAACTTGTAGAGATCCGCTTCACGTAAAACGCCAGCATCATTCCACTTGTCAGTCGTAGAAATAAGCTGATTGGCGCGCGCTTCAAGTAAATACCCGAATTTGCGCGCGCGCATCATGGTAAAGATACATCGAGCACGTTTTGTATGACCAAGACTCCCTCGGCCAAATATCATGTCATCCCATAACCCAACTCCATCCATGGTAACGCCTCGGTTACGAAGCTCACAGGCGACATAGTCAATTTGGCGTTCCACCCATTCGGCACTATGTGCACGCCAGCTTAGGTCGCCATCAGGATTTTCTAAACGCAGTGCTTCTGTACGAGCTACTTCCCAACAGAAGTTGCACTTATAGGTACACCCACGGCTTGAAAGCAGGTAGTAGAAAACGTTTTGTTTTTGAAAATCGACATCCGCATGAACTGAGCGCGATTCAGGAAAAACATAATCAGCAAGATCAATTGCTTCCCACTGAGGTTCAAAAGTGTCGAGTACTGCAGGCGTTCTGACTCGTACAAGCTTTTCGGATGGCGATTTACCATCTGCGAGATTAAGCAAAATACGAGGAAGAGTAACCTCCGCCTCACCTGCGACCACAAAATCGATGTAGGGTTCCCGAGCAGTTTGATCAGGCATAATCGTCGAATGCATCCCGCCCCAGATTATCGGCATCGTTTTCTTTTTCGAGTTGTACTGATGTTGTACATGCATCGAATGACGCACGAAATCAACAATTTCTGGTGCCGTCATTACGGAACATCCAACTGCGATAGGATCAACTCGCTCAATGAGAATATCAAGTTCCTTGTTTGAAGCATTCGACGAAATAATATGCGTTCGAATACCACAGGACATGAGAGCGTTTGCAAGATATAACGCACCCATTTGTGGATAAGCGGATTTCTGTGTGATTATCACAAAATTGCGCGTTTGCATACGCTTCTCCTCTCTTTCTTTATCATTTTCTTAAAAAATCAAAGAACAAAAACCGCAACTATTGTACGTTGTTTTAATATTGATGTCAAAAAACAAAAACTCCGATTTCTTTGCTTGTAACAATAAACCAAGACTAGGAATCTATAGTATTTCTGTTAAGATAAGAAATCATCAACTATGAATATCTTATTCAAAAAACACTGGAAATTACTCCTTTTAGGATCCTGTGCACTTACATCGCTTCTTGTTTACGTAGGAGCAAAAACAAATCTAATCTCACGATTAGACAACATTTCTTCAAACCCGAATGGATTTATTCGACATTTCTCTCCTACTTGGCGGTCTCTAAAAAAAATAGTTGATTTACCATACATCGTAACCGCCGTATTTAAGAGTGCCGACGTGCCGATGTATGAAATTGAACTTTCAAAAAACGACATTAAAAATCTTCTAGAAAATCTTCCTAACTATCCAGAACAAAGTTATATGTATGACACCTTTAAAGATACTGTGAAAGCAAGATTTAATTTTGGTGATTATTCTACCACTGACGCGAAAATTCGTTATAGAGGATTTTCCTCAAACCACTGGAACGCACTCCAAAAATCATGGCAAATAAATTTACCTAAAACTGATGCACTCAATGGAAAATCCGACCTTCGCTTTTTAATCCCTTCCGACAAGGGTTGGGTGTGGCCTTATCTTTGGAACCTGCAAAGTAGTAAATTGGGTTTGACCGTACAAGAAATTACCCCAGTTGGGCTTACTGTAAATAAAAAAAATATGGGTCTATATATTCTTTCTGAAGGCTGGGATGAAACTCTCTTAACCAGAAATAAGAAAAACCCATATCATCTCTTTGCTGATAAACCAATCGATACCCGAGGCACGGCTCCCGGCAGTATTGTGCTTGATCTTTTTAGGCCAGAGAATGCTTTTCAATGGTCTGAACGTACCCAGCCAGACTTACCTGCAAATACATTTCCAGAACTATCATATCTACTTGCACTTACTGCCAATGCGCCTGATGTTATTTTTGAAAAAAATATAGACAATATTATTGATATGAAAAGTTTTCTTAATTGGGCCGCGTTATCAATTCTTTCTGGAGACAATCATCAGAATAATGTAGAGAATATTAACCTTTTCTTTAATCCTGGCATCGGGAAGTTTGAACCAATTCCGTTTGATCTAACTCAAAATCGTTTAGGAGAATCGATTGATGTTGGAGGTCACAGAATTCTGAACCGAGTTCTCCGCATCGAGCGCTTTAGAAAAGAGCTAGAAAATGTACTACGCACATATGTATCACAGTTTAAAAATCTTGAAGACGACCTTGTATTTTATGATCAAATGACGAAAAAAATAATGCCTGCGATAGAGAAAGACGCAGTAAAATTACCCACAACACTGGAAGCAAAAGCAAGCATAAAACAATCGAGAGAGATTTATATAAACAACTTTATAACGATTAGACGAATGCTTGAAGGCGGTGGACTTAAATTATCCTTTGCCAACGAGGCATACCCGCTAAGCGAAAAATTTGATAGTGCTGACTTTCAATCTTTTCTTGATATTAATATATCAAGAACTGAATTTCTAAATAAAAACCCACAATTCGTAGCCGGAGCTGATTCAAGGGTTGTTATTTTAATGCCAGGAAACCACGCTTTTACAAAGCGAGTAATTATACCAAAAAAATTAAAGGTAATAATACGAGAAGGCGCTAAACTCATATTTAACTCAAAAACGTCACTGGTCTCATACAGCCCAATCGAAGCTCGAGGGTCTTCGGAATATCCGATTGTATTTACATCTTTCTCGACCAGTGAACCGTGGGGGGTTTTCGCACTTGTTAACACGGGCGAGAAAAGTATATTTTCTTACACACATTTTATAAACGGCAAAGATGATACAATCAATGGCGTATATTTTAGTGGTACACTTTCAGCTCACAATTCAAATTTTGAATTTGACCATGGTCTTATAACTAAGGCAAATGCTGACGACGGTATTCACGCCCTCAATGCCGAAGCGATCGTGCATGATTCATTTTTTATCAATAATTATTCAGATAGCATTGACTACGATTATGTTACGGATAACTCTTCTATTAAAAACAATACTTTTGAAATAACAGGTGATTTCAAAGAAAATGCAAACGGGGACGCGATGGATATTAGTGGATCAAAGACATCAATCGAGGATAACATAATAAAAAGTTGTGGGGATAAAGGTGTAAGCGTTGGAGAAGATTCAGATCCACTGATTAAAAATAATATTTTTGTCAATTGTAGCTTTGGCGTCGCCATCAAAGATAACTCGTATGCGAAAATTATTCACTCTTTTTTCTTGAATAATAAAATAGGTTTAGGTCTTTATCGTAAGAAACCTACTTTTATAAGCGGTGGAAGAGTATCTATATCTGATAGCGTTTTGTGGGGTAATGAAAAAGACATCGCCAAAGACAAATATTCAACTATTGAAATTGAAAATAGTACAATGAATGACAATTTTATTTGGCTAAACGAAGATAATGTGATTGTGACAAATAAAATCACGCAAGACAATCCCACCCTTAAAGAAGCGATCCCGAGTAATACAGTCAATCATGAAAAGCCGGACTTCTCTAAACTCCTTCCTCCAAATATATTACCGCTTTTTAAGCAATAATTTTCCCTATGCAAAGATTTAGACGATTTGAATTTAAATATCCCATGTCACAGCTCACCGCATATGCACTGCAAAAAAAGTTAATTCGTGCAGGCATGGAACACGATCCATTTAGCAACATTACTAAAAATAACACGTATACTGTTACCAGTCTTTATTTTGATTCTCCCAGACTAAATGACTATTCTGATAAAGCAGGTGGTTTTATGAAGCGAAAAAAAATTCGCGCGCGCATATATACCCCAAATCTTGCTGACACGACCAAAGATATTTGGCTCGAATGCAAGAAAAAAAATAATATGTTGACATCGAAAGCAAGAATTAAGATTAATATTTCTGATTACGATAAATTAATATCCGGCTCTTATTCAAAACTTATTTCAAATCTACGTAAAACCGAAACAGAAGAAATCGACAAAATTTTCTTTCCGATCGTAAGCCAATGTATGAAACCAAAAATCATCGTCCGATATAATCGAATCCCGATTATATCACGCCATAATTCTGACATCCGTATCACGTTCGATAGCGATATTGAAGCTTGTGCTGGAACAGATTTGCGCTATACTCCTTTTATGAACCAAATTGCTCCACAAAACACAGTAATGGAAGTAAAATTTACTTTTTTCTTACCACACTGGTTTCGTTCCCTTATCCGTGAATTCAATTTAATCCGAACTGACTTCTCAAAATACGGTAAAAGCGTCGAAACAATTCATCGATTTCATAATATACCTCGATAAATTCTATGGAAAAATTTCTCTTTCTTGCAGAAACACAAACAAGCGCGGCAATCATTATCCTAAATATTTTTGTTGTATTTTGTCTTGAGCTCATAATTACGTGGGTTTATCGACAAACACACAGAACCCTTTCCTATTCGCAATCTTTTGTTTTTACAATCATGCTCATGGGAATTGTTGCGAGTCTTATCATGATGGTTGTTACAGAAAATATTGTTGGTGCTTTTGCACTTCTTGGAGCATTTTCTTTGATTCGTTTTAGAACTATTGTTAAAGAAACTCGCGATATAGCATTTGTCTTTCTTTCGCTCGCAATTGGTGTTGCAGTAGGAACAAATAATTATACCGTCGCAATAATCGGAACAGTATTCATATCAGGCATTATCTTACTGCTAAATCAATTCAATTTTGGGTCGGGCATTTCTGGCGGACATATACTAATAGTGGCAGCAGGAAATTCTTTTTCGCCCGAGAACCCACATGCGTGGCAACAACATATTAAAAATCAAAATGTACTCCATATAAAAACTCTCGGCGAAAAACTGAGAGAATATACCATAGCGATTCAACTTATCAATCCATCAAGCGCATCAAAAATAGTTCAGTCACTACAATCTATGCATGACGTAGAATCAGTTGAACTTATTAGCGGTAAAGATGCTGTTGAATATTAAATCTAAACTAAAACGCCGCGTTGATTCTTTGGGGCGCTTTTTGCATATTGATGCCGCATATCTAATCAGCGGCAGTTTTTGGCTATCCATCGGCAAGATAATTAATATGGCCACTAGTCTTTTGCTATCAATTTTATACGCGCGCTATATCTCAAAAACAACATACGGAGATTATCGTTATGTACTTAGTATCATCGGAATGTTTGGTATATTTACGCTCCCTGGGATTGCGACTTCACTACAGCGAGCGATAGCTCGTGGGCATGAAAAATCCTATGCTCGTGGTGCAAAACTAATTTTTATAGGTTCTTTTGGTATAAGTATATGCTCTTTGTTGGCATGTCTATTCTTTTACTCCAAAAATAATATTGGTCTTGCTATAGGATTTCTAATTGCCGCTCTTCTTGTCCCATTTTCGGAAGGACTAGGAACATGGAGAGGATATTTTGAAGGCAAAGGTGAATTTAAAAAAAAGACATCCTTAAATACTTTTGGCTATATTTCTTACGCTTTTTTCATGGTAAGCGCGGTCAGCATAATTTTTTATCTGAACTTATCAAACACGTCTGGATTCCTTCTTCTTTTGACTTTTTACTTTTTATCTAGCGCCATACCAAACACAATTTTATTTAGAAGAACAATTAAAAGCATCCCTGAAAATGCAACGGAGGAAGAAGGAGCTATCCGATACGGCCTTAATTTAAGCATTCTCAATATCCCCGCGACAATAGGTAATTATCTTGACGCTGTTCTTTTGCATTATTTCCTGGGTGCGAATGCTTTAGCAATTTATTCCTTTGCCATCGCACCGCTAGAACAGCTGAAAGCTTTTCTATCAACAATACCAGACGTCGCATTCCAAAAACTGTCACGAAGGACAAATAATGAAAACTCACTCCGCAATCTACAAGCGACTTTGCCTGGCAAAGCAATTAAAGCCTCGGCGATAACTGGGTTAATTATAATTGTGTATATCCTAGCCGCCCCATATCTTTTTCAAATTTTATTTCCGAGGTACATTCAATCAATTTATTACTCTCAAGTCTTTGCAT
>JBBTUF010000004.1:0-6476 GCA_038063855.1 Patescibacteria group bacterium | reverse complement strand
GCACTATTTGGCATTGCACAACTTTTAAAGTTTTCGCTTTTTTTGCTTGCACCGATTTATTTATTTCTTGCGCTCGCATGGGTATTTGCAAATCGCGAAAAAATTATCTCAAAAAAAACCGCCATACTCTATGGAAAAATATTTCTTATTTTCGCAATCGGCGGATTAGTAATTTGGGTGGTCTATCTTTGGCATGTGTTGGATTATCCACAAGCGCGCCAACTTTCAGACGCACATTCACTGATAGATACATTCAAAGTTCGTTTTTTTGTTGATCTTGATTATTGGCTTATTGAGCACCGCCTAACGCGGCCGTTGGGTCAATATCTTCTCGGGGTCATGATGGTAACTCAGCGAACTGCTGGAGGAAATAGTGCGTATTTCATGGGAGAGGTATCAAGCAATGGATGGCTGTATTACTTTCCGACTCTCTATGTGCTTAAAGAATCGCTCGGATTCCTTTTGCTGTTGGCGACAACTATCGGTTTGGCAACTCGACGAATTTTTCACGCTCGAGAAAAATCGTGGCGATTAGTTCGTGAGTGGATTCGTAATAATTTTACATTATTTGCGAGTTTATTTTTTATTGTATTCTATTGGGCACTGTCAATTGCAAATCCACTCAACATTGGAATACGACATGTATTGCCAACGTTTCCTTTTATTTATTTTTTAGTTGCGCGAGAGCTTTCTCTCTGGGTTAATAAACCGATCTCCTTTGAAAATAAAACAATTTTTGGATATCTTTCAGCAATCTATAACGCAATTATCGCGCCTATCCCAAAAGTTTTCTTTATAACACTCGCCTGTCTTTGGATTGTCCTCGGCACACTCATTAATTTTCCGTATTATCTCTCGTACTTTAACGAACTTGCGGGTGGCACTGCAAATGGCTACAGGTTCGCAACGGATTCAAATTATGACTGGGGGCAAGACCTAAAACGCTTAGGGGATTATATGCGCGCGCATCAAGACCAAAAAATATATCTTGATTATTTTGGAGACTCAGGAGGCGGCGCACGAGATTACTACATGGGCACGCAATATCAAGAGTGGGGGTCGTGGAAAGGAGTCCCACCATCGGGATCGCTTTTTGCAATATCTGTAAACTCGCTTGCAGGATCACAAGCAAAAGCAGTTGGCGGCTTCCCAACCCCAAAACCCGAAGACACGTACCCATGGCTCAAAAACTTGCGTCCAATCACCCGCGCCGGCACTTCAATATTTATCTACCAAATTCCTTAATTTGTCTCACCTTTAAATTTATAGAAAATCCTGTTGCCAAATCGCAGATCGATATACAAGAGATTTGCAACTTTATCTTTAATTTCTCCTTCGAGTGATGTTTTAAGATTTTTATAGGCACTCTCAGGATCAGAGCCTTCAAGCAATAAAATGTCCCACCCGCCGCGCGCTGTAACGCGTAGTGTTTGATCGCGCGCATCAATTGTAAATTGAAGACTTTGTAGATAATCATTTGAAACAGCACGTTCGTCAAAATATGCTATGAGTTGCATCATCTTATCAGAGAGCTGACGTTCACCAAGTTTAAATTCACGCTCACGTTTATCGCGAATTTTAGGCACTATGATGCCCGAAAAACCAGGCGCGTGATCAAACGCAACTCCTCCACGATCAATCCAAAAACACTCTTCCGGCTCACCATGACACAATACGCCCCACCCGGCAAATTCCACCGCACGTACCTCTAAAGATCGTGGGTATTTGCGCACGATACGTACCGATTTTAATGTCGGGAATGTGCGTGTAAGCGCAATCGCGAGAGCATCAGGAGAAACAAGCCATATAACATTTGCAGGAAGTACAAAAAATTTCTTTTGCAAAAGCTGTACATCAAGATATTCACGTACATCGGCTTCTGGTGTTTGCGAAAGACCGGTAAATAAAACATCGTCAACCTGAAATTGTTTTGATGTAAAATAATAAAGCGCGCCCGATATCAATACTATTAAAAATACTAGAATAAAAATACCCTTATGCCGAAATATTGAAAATCGCTTACGACGCTTTCTGTGCTTGAGTTTATGACTTCCTCGATAGGTTGTCATTAGCGTCGTATTTCATTAAGTCCCATAAAAGGTCTGAGAGGTTCGGGGATATTTATTGAACCATCGCTTCGCTGATTTTGTTCAAGAAGAGCAATAAGCGAGCGCGGTGTAGGAATTGCAGTACTATTAAGCGAGTGAGCAAAGCGAATCGCCCCTTCGTTATCTTTGTATCGAATATTAAGCCTTCTCGTTTGAAAATCATGGAAATAGGAAGCTGAATGTGTCTCTCCAAACTTATTTTGTGAAGGAAGCCACGCCTCAATATCATATTTCTTTACTTGGCCTTGACCAAGGTCTCCACCGCAATTGGCAACTACGCGATACGCAATCCCAAGTGCCTGCATAATTTCTTCTGCATTCGCAGTAATCTCTTCGTGAAGACGTACTGATTCCACATGATCTGCCCGACACAAGACAACCTGTTCAACTTTCATAAATTCATGAACGCGATACAATCCTTTTGTATCTTTTCCATGTGCACCAATTTCTCGACGATAACATGGTGAAAGTGCTACAAATTTCATGGGTAAATCTTCAATGCGCAACATTTCACCTGCAAACATTCCCATGGTTGAGACCTCACCGGTACCAACAAGTGCTAAATCATCTTGCGTACGAAATATATCCTCTTTACCTTGAGGAAAATATCCCGTACCATAAAAATTTTCTTCCCGTGCAAGCGATGGAACGATGAGTGGAGTAAAACCTTTCTTCGATAAATAATCCATCGCAAACTGCCACAACGCCACGGAAAGAAGCACTGCCTCTCGCTTTAAAACATACCCACGAAATCCTGCTACACGTGTACCTCGCTCAAAATCAGCAAGATCTAAATCTTTTAAAATCGTGATATGATCTTTTGGTTCAAACGAAAACTCGGGTTTTGTGCCCCACTGGCGAATCTCTTGATTTTCAGCATCAGACGCGCCTTCAGGTACTGATGGATCCGGAATATTAGGCACCTCAAACATTAAAGTGCGATATTTCTCGTCTATAATTGCTTGCTCTTTTTCCTTTTCACCTAATTTTATTTTGAATGCACGCATGCCCTCGATCGCACGCTGCCTGTCGGCTTCATTCGTGATTTTTGGCACTGCGTCTGCGACAGCATTTGCTTCAGCGCGCATGGCTTCAACCTCTGATATCTTTGCGCGGCGCGTGTCGTCAAGTTTAATGAGTTCCTCGACATTAAATTGAAGGTGTTTTTTGCGTGCCGCCGCATTGACCAGCTCAGGATTTTCTCGAATAAACTTAATATCCAACATATTCATATAGTATACTGATTTTTTGCATTTCGCCAACAAAAAACTCAGCTTATGCGGAGTTTTTTGTTTTATAATTTGGCCCTACTCAACTGTGATTGAGCCAAACAATTTTGGATAGAGATGATCGTGGTATCTCCATATGCCCTTGTTGTTGAATTGGAACGACCACGAAGAACCTTTTGAAATACCACGACATGCATCAAAAATCTTTGATTCGTCTGGCGTGTTACATTTTTCGATATTTGATCCAGGATATACTGTATGGGTTGGATGCATGGCTGATGCTGGCCAATGCTCATTTTCACCATCATTCTTAAAAATAACCGTAGTCCCCATTTTCATATTAAGTGTCGCTGGAGAATATCCAGTATCAGTCATGGAAATGGTTACCGTCTCGCCTTGAGGTATTACTCCGCCATCAGTTGGTGGTGGCGTTATATTTGTGTTTTGAGTGCCAGGTGCTTTCGCCGGCGTTTTTAAAATAAAATACGCACCAAATCCAACAAGACCAACAATAACAACTCCGATAATAAATTTCTTCATAGGTTATAAATAAGACTCCTAGTCTTGCTATAATCGCAGATCAACCTTAACGCTGTCAATACTGTAAACCAAAAAAAAACGAAATACTAGAGACCCGTTGTACCAAAACCTCCTCGGTCTGGAGCACCCAAATCTTCTACTTCTATCCATTCAATTTGGTCGGAACGCAATACAATACCCTGCGCAATGCGGTCACCGCGTGCCACCTCAACCGGCTCGTTGGTATAGTTATATACAACGGCATGGTATTCGTCGGTATTGCCCGCATAATCACGATCCATGATACCGACTCCATTTGCCATCATAAGCCCGCGCTTTGAAGTAGAAGAACGAGCGGCAAGCAAAATCATATGACCGTCAGGTATTTGAATAGCAACGTTGAGGGGTATGCGAAAGATTGATTTTGGTTCAACAACAACTGTTTCGCGACAGTAAAAATCAAACCCTGCCGCGCCTTCGGTATGATACTTTGGTAACGGCAGCGATGAATCAATCCGGCGAATTTTTATTTTCATTTGGAGTGTGGGTTCGCGCCTCTAATGCTTTCATCTGCTGGCCACTGGTCTCCAATTCGGGGAAACGAATTTGCGCCTCGATAACATCCGCGAGTAGCCACGCATCATGCACATCAATCTCTTCTGATGGTAAATCAGACGTATGCAAAATTTTTGGATGCTTTATGATGTGTGTTTTTCGTTCGCCCTGCGTTATAATATATTCATCCGGCGTTTCTTCTACAGAAAAAGAGTCTCCAAATTCAGAATGCAATGCCTCAATTTTTTTTCGAACGGCTTCGCGAGATTCTACGGGGAGTTTTTCGATATTACCTGGTTGAAATTGTTCCATAATTATATTGCAAGTATACAACAATCAAGAAAATTTTAAAATCTTCCACCCTTTTGCTCGCGCATATCGACCAAGCCGAAAATCAGGGTTAACTGCAAAAGGATATGTAACTCGTTCCAGTAGCGCGGCATCTTGAAATTGATCGGAATAGGCATACATTTCATCGGGGTTATGTTCTTGGTAAAATGCTTCAACAATTTTTCGTTTATTGCCCCATACAACATCGCCATCAATTTGACCTGTGTACTTGCCGTCTACAACCTCGAGCTTGGTGGCGATAACTTCAGGAATACCAAGATGTGTTGCTAGTTTCTTTATGAACGGTTCAAAAGAGCTTGAAAGCAAAATAACTTCATGATTCTCTGCCCAATGATTCTTAATAATAGCAACTGCTTCTTGATAAATTCTTTTAACCACTTCTTGTCGAAACGCTTCATCTATTAACTTTTCCAAACGTTGTACTGAAATACCAGATAATTCCTTCGCTCCTTTTTGTGCAATACGTTCAACATCGTTTGTAAGACCTATATGCCACGCTGTATACCAAAATACTGAACGAAAAAGCATACAAACAGAAAGTTCTCCTTTTCGGAACAGGTACAACAAAATCGCGGTATTTATGTTACCGCGGATCAACGTGCCATCGACATCAAAAAAAACTACTATTTTTTTCATGTCGGCAATATCATACGCGCGCCCTCCAGCCCACTCGTATCACCAAATTGCGACAATACAATTGGGGGCACGCCCGCAAATATCGTCAAAAGCTCTTGCACGCTGTTTTGAACTTTATCAATCGGAATTTTTCGCGAGATCGCGCCACCCAGCACTACAATGTGGGGCGACCAATGTAACATTGTATTTACTAAACCAAATGAAAGTTTTTCTGCAACTTCATCCCAAACATTCTCATCACTGATCTCAGACGGTAGCCTATGAAAACGCGCCTCAATCGCCTTTCCTCCTATAAAATTTTCGAGTCGCGTATGTGAACCTTCAATAATTTGATGCCCCGGCTCAAACCCATGAGCATTTTGGTCAATGCGCCCCGCAACAACGCGCGCGCCACCAACACCAGTACCAATAGTTATATACGCGACAATTTTGTGATCTTTTCCCGCGCCACGTTGTGCCTCTGCAAGTGCAGCGAGTGCGGCATCGTTTTCAAAATAAACTTGCGCACCACCAAGCGCTTCTGAAAATTTTTGTGCAATGGGCTTGTTCGCCCAATCAGGAATATGTGGAGCACGAACTAAATATTTTTTTTCTTCATCAAAAGGTCCCGCAATGCCACCAGCGGCTGCATCACACTTCTCCCCATCAAGAAGCGTCCTCACAATTTCAGTAAAACGAACAATCCCATCGTCAAAGCGTTGAGGTGTAGGAATAATAATTGGATCGCCAGCAAGCGCTTTTCCATCACGCGAAGAAGCAATTCGCATACTCGTCCCCCCAATATCAAACAAAATATACATAATACAATTCTATCAGAGGACTACTAAATCTTCCAAATCTATGGCACGCGCACTCGATCAAGAGGGATAGAAACAAAAAATGTTGTTCCTTCGTTTTCTTTCGATTCAAACCAAATCTCACTACCAAATTTCTCAAGAACAGATTTTACAATATACAACCCCAACCCATTACCCTCGGTATCATAGCGTCGTATGTTATCGACTCGAAAAAGATTCGTAAATATTTTATAGCGTTGATGAATTGTTATACCATAACCGTTATCCGATATTTGAAAACA
>JBBTUF010000003.1:0-3311 GCA_038063855.1 Patescibacteria group bacterium | reverse complement strand
CACCCGCTCAATAGTATACTTTTAGAGTAAATCTCTTTCATCTCCCCTTTATTTAGGGCGGTTTTGGCAGGTTCTAACCTGGCATTTTCTTCATGTATGGCTTTTACCTCAAAAGCCGCCTTTCCAATGCTCCAAATGGAGTTTAGGCTATTTAATTTTCCTAAGTTTATTATACCTTTTACCCAGAAATCTGAAAACGGGAAGTTTTACAAAAAACTGTCCAGTGATGGACGGTTTTTGATGTCTCTCAATCTCCGGAACCAAGCACTAGTCTACTCCGCAGACTGGACGACGATAGAATCTATTTGCGTGAAGCTAAATAATAATAAATATTTCTAGCACCTTTTCTCTTCCTTAGTGAAAACAAAACGACTGCTTACCCAGAAAAGCAGCCGTTGTCGTTTTTTCGTCTTTTACGCGGGCGAATTGACTACGATTGGCATTGCGTTAGGAAATGCATCGCCAACGAACGGATTGAACAAGTTCGCAAGAAATCGTTCAATACCATCTCGATCCCTTTGATTTCTCACCTCAGCCCAAGTCACTAAAAGTGTTCCTTTCTTGGCGTGTACCAAGACCTCATTATCCGCGCTATGCTTTCCAAGTCTGTCGCCTATAACCCCTTGTCCGACTCGAACGACATTGGGTCCTTGGCTAGCATGCCAGATAAGATAAACACCCTCGAGACCATTAAAATACTGTTGAGAAAAATCGAGATCAAGTAATCGATACCAACCTCCCCCGTTCGGACGTATCCAATTGAGAGTCATTGATGTTATTACCGCAAAATGAAAGGCGAAGCTATGGGACGGCGCAGCGCGAGCCACGCCGCCCTTCGCTTATTTAGTGCCTCTTATCTTTCGGCGGATTTGGATCATTGCCAAAGCTATCTTTATCTCTGATCCTATTTTGTCTGTCGTGGATTACGAGTTCTGATCGATTGTTTTGAGCAATCTGTTTCGCGACCTCAATTGCGTCAGTCTGGGTATCGTGCAAACTTGAGGCGCGATCGTCTCCCTCTCCAATGACAGCCCATTCTCCGTCCGAACGATGAGTCACATGAACATTCTTTGCCATGTGTTTTCAACAGTGCGGTTTTTGCTAATGGGCACAGAATCTGGTAAAGTAGTACTAGGAGCCTAACCAAGCTAATCGACGCTGGTAATCCAAAAAAATTGCTACTTCAAATTCCTTGAATGAAACCATAGTTGGGTTAGGGTATAGATTAAGCACCCAGAAAAACCGCCTCAAAAAAGGCGGCTTTTCTTAATGCTCAATCGTATCAGCTGGAAGAGTTGCCACAACAACTCCCTGAACTTGAAAATCATGATCGAGAATGATTGGCTGGTGATCCTTATTTTTTGATCGTGGCTTGAGAATGACTACATCTTTTGTAAATTCAATCTCCTTAACCGTCGCTTCATCGTCGATAAGGGCAACGACACGCTGTCCATTATCCGCTGTCGGTTGCTGGCGCACCAACACGAAGTCTCCATCTTCTATACCCGCCTTATTCATCGAATCGCCACTTGCTCGTAAAAGAAAATAGCGAAAGCCTGGTTTAGCGAGCGATACAGATATGGGGATGTGCGCCTCAATATTCTCTTCAGCAAATACGGGTGCGCCGCAGGAAATGGTTCCGACTAGTGGGACATTAACGGTTCTCGCATTAATATCGCTTTCAACCGGATCTTTAGTAATGCGCAAGCTTCCGTCGTTCTTTCGCCCAAGCACCCCCCTTTTTATGAGACCATTTAGAAGCAAAGCGGCAGTACGTGTTGAACCAAAATCCATCTCGCGGGTCAATTCTCTTACGGAAATACCGCGACCATACTTTAAAAACGAACTCCGAATGATTTTCAGGGCATCGTTTTCGCGGACTGTAAGTTGTACCTTTTTTGCCGTCATAATACCCTAAGTGTAGCACAGTCGTTTACTTTATGTCAAGCGGTTCAAGGATTCTGAAAACAAAAAACTTCCAGCAATGGGCTTTTTGTTTCGGCCCAAATCCCGATCATTTCTTCTCTAAATTGAAATGAATTTTGTATGTATAAAAATCAATATTCGGGGCAACCGACAGAGCCCTACGAATTTTTATATCATCTTCAAAGGCAATAATTACGCCACGGACAGATTGATTATCTTCCGCCAGCTCTTCTTTAACATAACCCATATAGCGTTGAACTTGACCAACTACAATATCACTTACTCTACCCTTTTTAAGCTCGACGACTAAAATTTCTTTTTTATCTTTACTGATTGCCAAGATGTCAATTGGTCCGGTATCGCTAGGATATTGTTGACCCACCATTTCTCCATCCTCCTCGTAAATATCGTAATGCTTACCGAGTTCAGTGTGGTGCCAATTTTGTACCAAAAAATCTTCTAAGTGTTTTTCGATTGCAAAAATACTAGGATCTTCTATGGCTTCGTCAGTTGCAATTATTGACGCTGGCCGACTACCAGATATAAAAGTTTCGATTTCATCCGCATATCTCGAAATAGTACTCACTGTCCCGATAGCACCAGTGGAATTTTTAAGCGAATCACTCATTTCATCGCGCGAAATAGTGCGAGAAAACCAACGCACGCTTCTGCGGTGCGGAAGAGTTTGGTCTTTGTGATATTCATAACTACCAACGACTTCACCAATAAAATAATTTCCCTGACCATCGGGACACAACACGATATCACCAACTAAAATTTCTTTGGCGATAGTATAAAGCATTCCACAAGCTAGTCCAGCAGAAACTCTCGTTTTGCCCGGATTCTTTTCGAGATACAAGGGTATAAACTTGCTATTAAAATCACGCCGGTTATCCGGCAATCTATTCGTTAAATCAACATCTTTAAGCCAACCCGCACCGATAAAATTACCCTTATGTGCCTCTTCGGCGTGGATACTTTTTCGACCCAACATTATACGATAATAATTTTTCATAAATTTATTTCGTCTTACGCCTTCTAATAAATACAAATCTCCGGTTCTGTCCCCAATTCTTCTCTTATCCATTCTTGAGCGTCATATATATTCCCTATCTCATCAATAAGCCCGTTTTCTTTGGCAGCCATTCCCAGCATCGTGGAGCCGTCGGCCAGTTTCTCAACTTGCTTAACGTCTAATCTCCTGTTTTCAGCCACTCTTTTTACAAAAGCTTCGTGCAGTATCTTTACGTCCCTCATAAGAAGCTCTTTTTCTTCGGCCGTTAAGACCTTATCCGGACTTCCTGTATCTTTAAACTTACCCGAGGACAACTGCTGATAAGTTATGCCCTCTTGTCTGTTTTGCTGAGAATAGTCCAAATAAGACA
>JBBTUF010000002.1:0-4052 GCA_038063855.1 Patescibacteria group bacterium | reverse complement strand
GTAATAAGTGATAAGCGTTTAGTGCAAAATGATCAGAATTATAAAAATCGGTTCTGAACACTTCTCACTGAACACTACTAGACTTGTTAGCACTCTCGACAGTTGAGTGCTAATAGACCTATTCTAAGAATAAAAATTGCTTTGTCAAGCCATAGATTCTGCCACGAGGCGAGCCTTAAATAAAAAATCCCCGAGGCGCGCTGTCGCACCTCGGGGGATCCCGCCTTTCGGCTTTTATACTTAGCCCCCGCTTGGGACAATGGCGAGAACCGACCCCTGTTCTTCCTACGCACGACCGAGGATCGTCATTACACGTAGACCCAGCTGTTTGTACCACCCGATACCGCTAGGCGTATTTTGGGTGGGGTCTCCTCAAGCCTTACAGGGGCTGAGGATCTTGAAAAGAACAACGGAAGAACCGAGGGCACCGACTTTATATGACTCGATGCCGGCGCAACTCCTCGGCCCTCCCTAACCAGCACCCGAAGGCACTGGAGACTAATAGTTAAGTAAGGCTTTGCCCGATGTTCCCCTACTGGCCTAGTAGGGTTTCGAGCCAGGACCCAGCGTTTTTGCTGGATTAGCCTTCGGGGACCCAAGGCGGGTTAGCACGCCAACCACTCAGGGATTGGCAAATCGCTTCCGCCCTACTGCCATCGGCTGGGTTGATCCCTAGAACCTGCTCCACAGAACGCCACGCGCGGCGCTCACGCGAAGATTTAGAAAAGTCTTACTTTATCGATTTCTGAAAAGCAGTATAGCAGAACCACATTTTTTGTCAAGCCTCGACGGATTCAATAAACTCACCACGGGCAAACTCAGGGCAGACAGCCCAAAAAACCCTTGAAAAATAAGGCGAAATTAAGCACAGAAAATGCTTGCATAAATACACGGCGAGTGTACGGTTAAAAACAGACACCGTTGACAATAAAATCCACTTGCCCCGCGAAAGGAGACACAGACTATGGAGTTCATGATTGCTGGCGCTATCGCAGAGCTGATGTCCCTTGCGGTGGCCGCAAAGAAAACTCTCTTTTCATCGTTTAAGACCCCCGCAATGCGCCTGAACGGGAAAAAACAAAAAGTAGCTATCTATATTCACGGCGGTATGTTCGCCCCACCGCAATCGTATTCCTTCTGGCAAAGTTACCTTGCGCGACATATTCGCCCGCGAACTCACGTAAATCTACCCCGAGGCGTTGTGTGGCATCATAGCCACCTAGAGCCATACCTCGCGAGTGCGCCGTATGATGAATCGATGCAAGAGATACACATCGGTCACAGCATGGGTGGATTCATTTCCTTGATGCGCTTGTACGATGAACAAGCATTACAATCGGATCGCATTTTGAAAGTAATTTTGGTTGGCACGCCGCTCAATCCTGAACACCTCCACCCACTCGTCGTGCGAACTATTGTGCGATTACTTGCGGGCGTCAATCCAAGACTACTTCCACCTCGCCTCCAGCAAATTCAAGATGTTCGCCAAAACGGCACAATCGCAAAGAAAGTTGCGATAATCGCAAGTTCAAAAGATGTACTCTTTCCTCCGAAAGCCTGCTATCTCGAGGGCGCTGATTATCGGGAAGTCAAAAACACAACGCATGTTGGTATGGCGCATGATGTTGATACATGCAAAACTGCATGCTCAATAATCAATAGCGCTCTGCGCTAACCCCCACCTCCCGAGCTGATACTGGCTCGGGATTTTTTATCCAGCACCAGTTTTTGCAAAAACTGGTGCTGGATTTATTTTTTCAACTCTGTTGCCAAATATTGACCGGTGTACGATTTTTTTTCTTTCGCGATATCGGCAGGAGTTCCTTCGGCAATAATCTCACCACCACCCGCTCCACCTTCAGGGCCGAGGTCGATGATCCAATCGGCATTTTTTAAAATATCGATATTATGTTCGATCACGAGCACTGTGTTGCCACGCTCAACCAACGCATCGAGCACAATAAGTAATTTTTGAATATCGTCAAAATGCAAACCGGTCGTCGGCTCATCTAAAATATAGAGTGTCTTGCCAGTCGCGCGACGCGCAAGCTCGGTGGCAAGTTTTACACGTTGTGCCTCGCCACCCGAAAGCGTGGTCGCGGGTTGGCCAATTTTCATATACCCCAACCCTACTTTTACCAGCGTTTCTAGTTTTTCTTGAACTTGTGGGATATCGCGAAAAAACACAAGCGCTTCTTCAGTCGACATGTCGAGGACATCTGCAATGTTTTTACCCTGATATTCTATTTCAAGCGCTTCTTTATTGTAGCGCTTGCCATGACACTCTTCGCACTCTTGATACAAATCCGGCAAGAAATACATTTCAATTTTTTTTACGCCCTGCCCTTCGCATTCTTCACATCTGCCACCTTTTACATTGAAACTGAACCTACCAAGACTATACCCGCGCGCTCGTGCTTCACGCGTCTTCGAAAATAACTCACGAATAGGCCCAAATGTGCCGGTATATGTTGCGGGGTTCGATCGTGGCGTGCGCCCAATTGGCGACTGATCAACCACAACAACTTTATCGAGCTGTTCGAGGCCTTTGATATTTTTATGCGCGCCCGGCAACGCGCGTGCACCATAAAAATGGCCGAGCAGTGCGGCCGCAAGCGTATCATTAATAAGCGTCGATTTGCCCGACCCCGAAACGCCTGATACACACACAAATTTTCCAAGTGGAAGGCGCAGCGTTACATTTTTAAGATTATTTTCGCTTGCTCCCTCAAGCGTAATCCATACGCCGACAGACAGACTTGGCTTTTCTTTTCTTCGTTCAGGATGTGGAATCTCCACATTTTTTTTGCCAGAAAGATACTCACCGGTTAATGTTTTTGCTGTTAAAACTTTTTTATATGATCCTTCAAACACAACCTCACCTCCATGCTTCCCCGCGCCAACACCCATATCAATAATCCAATCAGCCTCACTCATCGTCTCTCGATCATGCTCAACTACAAGAACGGTATTTCCTAAATCACGCAAATGTTTAATTGTTTCAATAAGCATTGAGTGATCACGCGGGTGAAGCCCGATTGATGGCTCATCGAGCACATAAATAACACCCGTCAAATGCGAACCAATTTGGGTTGCAAGTCTGACTCGTTGCGCCTCGCCTCCCGCAAGCGTGGTTGAAGAACGCGATAACGTCATATACTCAAGGCCAACATTCATAAGAAAATCGAGACGACGAATAATTTCTTTGAGCACGAGTTGAATTTCGCTAGGACCTTTTTTTAAGTATGCTCGAAAAAATGCCAATGAATCCGCAATCGACAACCCAGAGATATCTGCGATACTACGGCCATCAATTGTAACTGCGAGTGCCTCTAGTTTAAGACGGCGCCCACCACACACATCGCACGATCGTACAACCATGTATTTTTCAATTTCTCCACGAGTCCATTCGGAATCGGTTTCTTTCCAACGCCGTTTCAAATTTGGAACAACACCTTCAAACCCGCCCGACTGACCGTCAGGACGGGCAGGCTTTTCTCCATCGCCATTCAGTAATATTTCAATAATTTTTTTTGGCAATTCTTTCAAAGGTTTATCAAGAGCAAAATTATGACGACTCGCCAGGTCTTCCAACATCCACCAGTACCACGATTGCCTGCCAACCTTATGCGATGCGCGTGCCCACGGCTGAAGCGCACCTTCGAGAAGCGACAAATTCATATTTGGAACAACGAGACGTGCATCGACTTCTTGGGTTGAGCCGAGGCCGGTACATGCGGGGCACGCACCATACGGACTATTAAAAGAAAAAGCACGTGGCTCGAGATCGTACAAAGAAATCCCACATGAGGCACATGCAAGATGTTCGGAAAACAAAATATCTTCAAGCGTGTTATTTACTACAATAAAACCTTTGCCGATTTTAATTGCTGTTTCGAGTGAATCCCGAAGGCGCGATTTATCGAGGTCTTTATCAATCACAAGACGATCTATCACGACTTCTACGGTATGTTTCTTTTTTGGATCAAGATTAATGTCACGCCCTTCTTCGATGCGCATTACTTCCCCATCAAGACGTATACGTAAAAATC
>JBBTUF010000001.1:0-34422 GCA_038063855.1 Patescibacteria group bacterium | reverse complement strand
ATTTTATGGTAATACGGATGTTATTTGATTGATAATGAGAGTAGCTTCTTCAAAGCGCTTTCCTCCCGGATCTGCTCCAAGCACAATAAGCCCACGTCGAAACCCAAGGGGCGCTTCAAATATTTCTACGACTGATTCACGAGCGGTATCGGTTGAGCCAGTCTTTCCTCCAATAAAATGCATAATGTGTGGCGCTAAAATATTAAGATTAAAAAAATCATGCGGTACTCCACGATCTGAAAGTATGGTGGTATTTGAGTCTCGTGATAAATCCCACAAGAGTGGGGTTTCTATCGACGTTGTTTTTAATAGTATCGCAAGATCATCTGCGGTCGAGTAATTGCTCGGATTTTTTTCAACTGTATCAAGGCCTGTTGGGTTTATATATGTTGTATGACTCATGCCAAGATCGTGCGCTGTTTCGTTCATGAGGGTTACAAAAATTTGTATTGACTCATCAAAATCTTTACCACCGCGTTCGCGTCCAATATGCTCGGCAAGAGCCATGGCGGCATCGTTTGATGAGGCTGTCATCATAGCTTCTAGAATGCCAGGCAAAGAAAAAATTTCATCGCTTCGAAACTTGCCGATTGTTCCTTCAGTCTCGATAGATTCCTTGCTCATGCGTATCTGGGATTCGGGCGAAAGATTCTTTAGTGCAATATACCCTGTCATAATTTTTGTAATACTTGCGATTGGCAGTGCCGTGTCACTCGCACGCTGTGCGATTTTATTGTCGTCGTCAAAATTAAACAAAAGCACAGAGTGCGCCGTGTACGAATCATCAATTATAATATGTGGCTCTTGCTGGATTGTATGCGCGGGAGCAACCTCGGCATTTGAGGGAGATCGTGCCGGGAAAAAAGAAAGTGCGAGCGCTATAAAAATTCCAAATGTTTCAATCATATTCTTTCATTTGGCTCGATAGCGTTTCAATTTCGGGTAAATCTTTTAGCGATGTAATACCGAGAAATTTTAATACATCAATTGTTGGTCGATAAATGTATACACGTGCGTCTTTTTCGTCTTGACTGCGCTCCACGAGCCCACGGATTAAAAGCGCTCGAAGTGCAAAAGCAGAATTTACTCCACGAATGTAATCGATGCCAGAGCGCGACACTTTACCTTTCCATAGAATTATTGCCAATGTCTCGAGTGCTGATCGCGACAGATCTCCTTCAAGCTGTTCTCGTGTAATTTTTTCGACAATTTCAGAATTTTCGGGCGCGGTAGCAAGTGTAATAGTATCCTCATGCTGTAATACTCGGATGCCTCTCGTTTGTAAATCTTCCGATAGTTTTATGATTGCCTCGTCGAGGGTTTTTGTATCGCACGCGAGTAGACGCAAAATATCTTTGCGTGCTACAGGCTCGCCCGATATAAACAATAATGCCTCGAGACTACGAGCGAGTTCCATGTTCGATTTGAATTCCATGAAATGGTAGCGACTGCTCGGCTGCAATCGTTCCAAGCTTTACCAGCTCAAGCATTGCGAGAAAACTTACAATGACGTCATATTTTTCTTTCTTGTCACCTACAAAATCTTCAAATGTTTTTACAATACCATCTGCGATTCGCCGTTCAAGCTCTTTAATTTTTTCTTCAATAGATATAAGTTTTATGACTGTTTTTTGCGGAAGTTCTTGTTTTACGGGAATAGTCTCAAGTACTGATTTTAATATACCCAATAGACGCGAGAGGTCTAATGGTTTTGATGGAGGTAAAAATGATGGGGCAACCGCCACAAATGGAGCTCGCGTGTAGAGCGAATTTCGGTTTTTGAATCGTGCTCCAAGAAGTAAAGCGGCGTCTTTTACTAATTTGTATGTTTTAAGCCGGTCTTCAAGCTCTTTAATATCAGACGCTTCTTCGAGGGTTATCGAAAACCCTGGCAATAGCGAGCGCGATTTTACCAGCATGAGTGTTGCGGCAATTACCAAAAATGCTGCGATTTCTTTGTGATAGGTTTCCCCCATTTCTTGCTTGAGCGTTTCAAGGTATTGAAAATACTCTTCAGTAACCGATCCAAGAGAAATTTCATTGATAGAGAGTTTGCGTGTTTCAATAAGACCGAGTAAAAGCTCGAGCGGACCGTCAAATTCTTTTACGCGGACATGGTATACCATTGTTATTTTTTCTTTTTTATTTCAAGTCCAAGTTCATCGAGTTGCGCTTTTGATACTTCACTAGGGGCATCCATTACGGCAGTTCTACCGCCCGAGGTCATGGGAAATGCTTGCAACTCACGTAAATATTCTTCGCCTGTGAGCGACATTAGAATGCGTTCAAATCCGAGCGCGATTCCTCCGTGCGGTGGAGTGCCGTACGTAAATGCGCGAAGCATGTGACCAAATTCTTTTTCGATATGTTCATTAGAGTGCCCCATAACTTCCAGTACTTTTTTTAATATTTCTGACTTATGTGCGCGAATGCTACCGCCACCCGCTTCAAAACCATTGAGCACGAGATCATATTGATCGGCGATAATATGTTCGATTTCGCCAGACAAAAGTTTTTCTTCGTGTCCGGGGATTGGATTTGAAAATGGGTTATGAGTGAACGTCCACTTCCCTTCTGTATTTTTTTCAAAAAACGGGAATTCGGTAACCCATGCGAATGCTTGAATATTTTTTTCTTTTTCTTCGGGTGTGCGCATATCAAATTTATCAGCGCCAAATTTTTTTATTGCTTCAGCATAGGTGAAGCGTGGGAATGGTTTTGTTTGTATTGTAAAGCCAAGATTTTCAACGACACGAGTAACCATTTCTTCAACAAGATTTAAAATATTCTCGCGAGATACAAAACTCATCTCTATATCGAGCTGTGTATGTTCAAAGCCACGATCTGCGCGCAAATCTTCATCGCGCATGGCACGTGCAAATTGATAATATCGCTCGAAGCCACTTGCCATGAGCAACTGTTTGTATTGTTGGGGACTTTGTGGGAGTGCATAAAATTTGCCAGGCTGATGGCGCGATGGTACCAAAAAATCGCGTGAACCCTCGGGTGTTGATTTTGTGAGATACGGAGTTTCGATTTCTACGAAGTTTTTAGCATTAAGATATTCACGAAGTTTCTTACCGAGTTTTGCGCGAAGGCGTAAATTCTTTTGCAAACGTGCGCGTCGCAAATCGATGTATCGATATTCAAGCCGCACTTCCTCGCCAATTTCGAGACCACTGCTCGTGATATCAAATGGTGGAGTTTCTGCAGGGTTAAGCACAATGAGTTGGGTGACGCCAATTTCTACCGATCCTGTGGCGATTTTGTCGTTTTTCATGCCTTCGGGGCGTGCTTTTACTTCGCCGTTTATTGAAATAACCCATTCGGGGCGTACGCGATCAGCCTCTTTATGCAAGGCTTCATTTTTGGGTGTTATGACCATCTGTACGATGCCTGATTCGTCTCGCAAATCGATAAAAATCAATTTTCCATGGTCGCGACGAATATCAACCCAGCCTGCCAGCTCAACCGTTTCACCAACTTTTGTTGCACAATCTTTAACCGCAATTCGAGCCATAATAGGTTTCATTGTAGCAGAAAAAATGATGTTTTGGAAAGGCAAACAGCAAAGGAAAAACCGATGAGCAATTACACTCATCGGTTTTTGAAAATTACCTCAGAACTTTCTTGACTGCTACGTATTCACCCAGTGCGGGTGGGGTGTTAAGCATGGCGGGATAATCTGGCGCAACAAGAAAGACGTCAATTTCTGTCGCTTCCTGATCCACGCCACCAGTTGTAATATCGGTCACAAACATACCACTTGGATTAAATGAAGTCAAAGGCGCGCTTGCATAAGGCTTTACCCACCAAGCACCGCGCACTTTAATGTAAACAACCGCGCGATAATTTGATGTGTCTACATTATGCACACGACCATAAAGATTCGTATACGTATAGATCGCAGGCACACAAACATATTGAATATGCGCAAACGATGCAAAATCGATTACGATTTGCTTTGGCGAGCGATCAGAATTGAAGATTCCCCAACATGGCTCTACTGGTTGTGAATTTTTCCATGGCTGATTAAAAAGCTCGAAGAAAGAGAACTTTACTTCAGTAGCCCATAAGAGCCGATAAAATTCGGATTGTGTTGTTTCACTAACATTTGCATCACCGCAAGTAGGTTGGCCAGCCTCTTTCAAGAAAACGTATTTGCCAGGCATTGCATTCCGCAATTGATAGTATGTGTTTATTGTCCAAGACACGGCATCGGCAGGATTAGTAATACCCGCCCAATACGAATGTACGTTTGGAAAAATCCAATCTCCAAAATCAAGATATTCGGGATGCTCAACGTAGGCCGTGGATGGCTCAGAAGTAGTTACTGGTTTCCCAGTAGCCAACTTTATGCTCGACATTGTTGCGAGTAAATCATTTATGGTATACGCAAGCCCGTAGGGATACGGGAATGTGAGTCCCTCGTTCCCGACGACATAGCCATCAACATATGATACCGCAAGAAGCGCATTTGATGTTTCTTCCGTGCTCTTTGGATTCCAAATGCCCATGATAAATCCAGAATAACCTTCTTCATGTGCAATCCGTGGCACTTGTCCGAGTGTGTTGTCGGAACCGTACGTAATAATGCCTTCGCAGCCAAAGCTCTTTGCAGTTCGAAGATCCTCGCGGATATTAAATTCGTCCGGATAAATCCCTATGTTTGGATTGAAGTGAGTCGGGGAATACGAACACCATTTAAGCGTATCAAACTTCTCGTACAGATCGCGTCCGCCACAACCCAATGTAGGTGTTGCGGTAATAGTCGGCGTAGGTGTACGCGTTGGCGTAACAGTTGGTGTTCTTGTTGCGGTTGGTGTAGCGGTGCGCATAGGTGTACGCGTTGGCGTGACAGTTTGAATCGGTGTTGGAGTTTGAATAGGTGTTGATGATATGGTCGGCATAGGAGTTGCATAAACAGGTAGACATGGAAATTGCCCAATATCAATACCATTCGACACCAGTAATTCCCCAGTGCGAGGCATCTGGGTGCCAACCAAAACATCTATATAACATGCCTGATTCGCGTAAAGGATGTCAGCAAGATTATAAAGATTGTTCAATCCTACGCCATCGATGAGCGAAAAGCCAAGTCCATAGGTACTGTAAATGTCAGCGATACTTGCATTACTACACTCAGAAAAAATTTTCTTTCGAAAATTTGCACGCAAACCTTTTGCTTCGTCAAACAAAAGCTTTATGCGGATAGTACAATTAAGCACCTCCTTAGTAAGACATTCTATTTTAGAAAATTGATCTTTCTGAGAACAAGCAAATAGCTTATCCGAGCACTGTCCGAGTACTAAGAGTTTCCTATCAACCAAATTCTTTGTAGCGCGTGCAATTCCTCTCTCGCATTTCTGAAGAGGTGGGTTTGCCCCTTCTGCAAAAGACGCGACAAGTATAGATACGAATAAGAACAGACTCCCTAGTATTGCTTTCTTGGGCATGGCAGTATGCCCTCCTTTCTATTGAGGTTAGGATGTCAAAGAGCGGCCTTCACTATACTTAACAATAAAAGTAAGCAATAAGTCAAGCATAAAAAAATCACCCGCCTAGAATTTCTCTAGGCGGGTCAGCTGGCTTGCTTAATCATTCAGGCTCGATTAGAGCATCCGTGGCTTCTGGGTGCTCGGCTTTCAGGCGCGCGATCGCATCGTCTGGCGTCTTACCAACAGCGTAGTATGGCATGTCGGTAGGGTCACGTTGAAACGATGTGTAGTACGGGCCACCAGGTTCGACTTCCGCTACATAGATCGTTGGCATAATGCCTCCTCCCTTCTGTTTTTATTTATAGCGTATAACAGCACTTATATCAAATCAGTTTATTCCTCATCGGCAAACTGGAGCGCATGGAGGCGGGCGTATGTGGGGCTTGAGTGTAAAAGTTCTGCGTGCGTGCCCATAGCTTCAATTTCTCCATTTTTGAATACCAGAATACAATCTGCATGAATAACCGTAGAAAGCCGGTGCGCAATAATAAACGACGTGCGATTTTTAATAAGCGCGTCGGTTGCTTTTGTAATAAGTTTCTCGCTTTCAGTATCAAGGTGGCTTGTAGCTTCATCCAAAATTAATATTCGTGGGTCACGCAATACTGCACGCGCAATGCCAATGCGTTGGCGCTCGCCTCCCGATAATTTAATACCACGCTCACCCACCACTGTTTCGTAACCATCTTCGAGCTTGCCGATAAAATCATGCGCGAGAGCTGTTTTTGCCGCATTTTCGATTTGGTCTTGGTCGATATTTTCTCGTCCGTACGCAATGTTTTGGGCAACCGTTCGCGAAAATAAATCAACCTCTTGAGGGACTACAGCGATTTGTTTGCGCAAACTTGCTTGTGTGATATCACGAATGTCTATGCCATCGATCGAGATTGCTCCCTCCTGTGGGTCATACGAGCGCAACAATAAATTAATAAAAGTTGTTTTACCACTCCCCGACCGCCCTACAAGCGCTACCGTTGTGCCTGCCGGGATTGTAACATTCAAATTTTTAAGAGCTTGCTGTTCGTCATCTCGATATGAAAATGATACATTTTCAAATTTTATTTCTTTGTGTAGTGGCGGCAAAATTGATGCATGGGGTTTATCGACAACAGAAATTGGTTCATCGAGAATAGTAAACAAGCGTTCTACGCGTGTAATATTTCGGCGAATACGTGTAAACATTGATGAAAGCGATGTGAGCGGATGATATGCCATGTTTTGGAGAGTTACATAGAGCACAAATTGACCGATCGTTGCATCACCTCGCAACACAAACCACGCGCTCAACCCCAGCACAGCCACGCGACCAATAGTGGCAATGGTTGTCTGAATCATCTCGATGCGCGCCCATAGGCGCTCGGCGCTATATTGTATTTCGCGTGCTCGGCTAATGAGCTTTTCGTGGGTTAGTATTTCAGATTCTTCTTGTGAAAACTTTTTTACGGTAAGTACGTTGCCTGCGACATCGTAGAGTTCACGCGAGACACTTTCAAAGGCATCATTTGCTTGCTGTTCGACATAATAAATTTTATTGGCGATATTGCGCGTTGCCAAAAGATAGATCGGGAACGGTACAAGAATTGCGAGAGCAATCCACACATTTTCGTGCAAAAGCGCCACAAATGAACCAATAAATATAATGAACGGCGGAATTAAATTTTGACCAAAAATGTCATAAATAATGGTGTAAAACGAAACGCCACCGCGCTCAATACGGCCGATGATTTGCCCGCTCGATGCTCCATGGTGAAAAAGCGAGTGAAGTTGTAAATATTTTTCAAATGCTTGAGTTCGCAGATCATCTTCTGCTTTTGTAACCATCTCAAATAAATAGTAGTTATAAATTGATTGCAAAACACTGCTGATAAGCGTGGTAATTAAAATTCCCAAAGTGGTGTAAGCTAAAATATTCCATGGCAGCACGCTTCCGGGGTTTTGCAAAAATGTGGTAAGCGCATCAATGAGTATTTTTGAAATGAACGGCACCACAATACTTGCCACTTGCGAAATGGTAATTATAACAAGCAAAAAAACAATCGTTCGTTTACGATCTTTGAGAAAAAATCCAATTCGTTTTAATGTGGGTATTTTTTTGTTTTCCATACACAAACCAGCTATGCAACTTCCCTTGCAATTACTAATGCCGTTCCGAACAGCGTCAACCATAGAGTAGCCCATTTTTACAAAAAAGTCAATTTTTACGTACTAATCTGTACAAAAGTGATATTATCTTTTATAGTATTAACAGACCTTGGGGAGCAAGCGGCAGAGCAATTCGATCTTTACCTCAACACGTTGCTGTATATCCCACGACTGCTCATCGATCTTCCCAATATACTCCTTTCGCTCGACCAGATGGCTCATGTACTGGTGTTGTACGCGATGTTCAATCACCAATTTCAAATGAGCAACGAAATGTGCGAGCGATTGCGCAATACCATGCAGTAGCCTTATTGCAAGCGAGCAAAAAACGATGCCTGCCGGGTCACATATTCACGACCCGGCTTTTTTTATTTTTTTAAATAAAAAAAAGACTCCCCTACAACGGTAAGGGAGTCGCAAGAACTAAACTGCGGTTACAGGTAAATGATTGTACTTTGAGACACGGTTATCAAGAGTTGGTTCGTATACGTTTTTCCAGTGGTTACGCCAGTGCCCTTGAGGAAGATGAAATATCTGCCGTTTGGAAGATAGGGATAGTCTTGATAAACGGCGTTGAACAACACTGAAGAGCCTGGCGCGATTGGGTCTGAAACTGTTTTTGAGTAGTCGCCTTCAAAATAAAAGAAGAGGCCGGAATGGAGCGGATCTACAAATGGAGTACCGTCAGGAATGCCATCAGCGCATGGCACCTCAACTCCAGTTGGGCAAGCGGTCGAATTTTTCATGGTATCGGCATTAAATGCTTCAACGCTAATAACTACTTGTTCATCGAATCCCTCATGACTGTTAATAGTCAAGAAAACATCGGTTGATACTCTGCGAGGAAGTCGTGCATCTGGCCAGTAGTGTGGACTTGTACAGAGCAGATTGTTGGTGTGACAATTGACGGGGTTAGAATTGCCAAGTGCTGGGTCTTCTTCTGGTAATGGATTATGCGTGATTGTAAAAAACCCAGGATAGTTCGGCATAGGACAGCCGTCTTTTCCTGTGCAATTTTCATCATCACAATCAATCCATCCATCGCAATTATCATCAGCGCCATTGGCGCACGACTGTTCACCGCTTGGTTCAGGTGGTGCAAGTGGCGCGCATAATACGCGTGTTGCGCCGTTGCATTGAGCTACTTGATTTGTGCATGCACCCTGCCCACACGTTTGTGATCCGGCAGGTTCAAATTTACATTGCGAATCACAACAGTCGCCACCAGCAAGATTGCCGTCATCGCATTGCTCATTACCTTCAAGGTACGAATCGCCACACATCGGTTCTTTGAGGTAGGCGACAATTTCTTCCTTGAAAATAGTTGGCAATGCGCCATGCTCTATATGAGTTAGAGGTTTTTTTTGTCCCGGGTGGATCGAATCTTCTGTTATACATGGGATATTTGCGAACGCAGGGATGTACGACTTAGGACAAGCACTTTCGTTAAAAAGTACTTGGTTATCGCCATTTTTTGTCATACTTACAATAGTTGGTTTGCCATCTTGCCATGCGTTTGCTGAACAGTTTTTTTGTGTATTTTTGCCGATCTTTGCGTATCGTGCTGTTGTTTCTGTAGAACTCGCAAAAATACGATATTGAATTGGCAGACCAAACATTTTATCTGCATTGGCGTTCAGTAACCGCAAAAAGAAATTTTGTTCACACATCGACTCAGGATCAATGAGACTATTCGATTTCCACAAATAAGGGAAAACTGGCAGTAAATATTGCACGGAAGATATTGGTCCCGTTATGCCGTCAGAGCAACCGTGACGAACAAAATCAACGGTACTAACATCTCGACATCCGCAACCAAAGACCATAGCCCTTAGGAGGGTTTTCATGCCTTGGCGTTTGAGAATTGTGTCAGCAAATGGTTCTCCGCCTTCCCAGTATTTATATACCGAGACGGATCCTCGGTGAGGCGTACCTAAAAATGCAACTTTACGAATCCCTCTACTGCCATAGACTTCTATATAAGATCGTGCTACTAAACCGCCCATGCTGTGAGCAACTATATCAACTTCCCTATCTCGGAATATAACTTCATCGATAATTGGCTTCAAATAATCTTCTGCGATTTGGTTTATCGGCAATAGCCAGTTATAAGCTACAGGCGTTTGCTTAAAACCATTTCTTACTAATTCTGTTTGAAGTTCGGTATACGTTCCATACATTGGATCAATAACCCATTCTTGCGTAAGGTGCGTTGGTGAAGCTAGTTTAAACAGTTCTTCTATCGCTGAAACTGCCTCACTATTATTGCAGGCAATCTCGGTTGACATCGATCCTGTAATTCCTGGAATGACTAGAACTTCGCGTTTTTCTTCAGCAAATATCAAGTTTGTGTTCATGAACAACCAAAAAAACATCCCCAAAAACGTGAGTTTTTGCAGCATTTTAGTCACCTCCTATGAAATTGTTAAGGAATTTGTTACGCTAAAGACTACCACTAAATGATGGCGCTGTATAGTATTATGCAAAAGCTAAAACGAATATATCAAAATAAATGGCTCAGATTGGGCTTGGTGCTTATCATTCTTTTATTGATTACAAACTGGGCGATGAATACGTCTCGTGCCATAGAATGGCGCTCCGAAGAGTCACGACCAGATATTCAAAATATTATTTATTATCTAATACGATTCGATGAAATTATCGGTACTTTCCTGACGATATATACGACATGGAAAATCTATTTTACCGAGGATAGGCATGCCTTCGTGTTATTTATGGGAGGTTTCCTTGCTGTTGCATGGTTGTTTTTGTTGGAATGGATGTTAACATTTTATGCGTTATCAATTAGTTCGTGGTTATGAATGTAGGTAAAAGGGACATATTGGAATCTGAGGCAAAATTAAATTTTTTAGTGATGCTGGCTGCCATTTGCGCCATAGCGATGTTTCTCTTTAACGGAAATATATTTGTTGACGAATTTTGGCCGAAAGATGCTGATTTATATGCGGCGCTAACGCTAACTTTGTTTGTCGCGCCAAAAACCTTGACTGTATTTGTTTATCTTGCCACTTTAATCTCTTCGTTTATATTAGTTTACTGGTGGGCAAGAAATTTTACTCAAAATAAATTTAAAAAGGCCATAATGGCAGGGCTAACTGCCATTGATATCGCGTTTATATTAAGCTTTCTTCTCGCTTTGTGGAAAAATTTAGGATATATTAATTAGTCAAAACTATTAAATATCCCCGGCGAATTTTTTGAAGCTTTCGGCAGATTCGCTATAGATTGGCAGGGTGAGCGAGAAGGTACTCCCCTTGCCTTTTCCAGGAGAAGTTACCGCAAGTTCTCCGCCGTGTGCACTTGCGATAAGTTTTGCGACATAAAGCCCAAGCCCAAGCCCTTCGGTGTGTGTCTTGCTTTCTTCTTGCCCACGCGAAAACTTTTGAAAAAGCGCATGTGCTTCGGAGGTAGTTAAGCCCGGCCCTGAATCGGTCACCAAAAAGCGGATTTTATTTCCGGGTACTGATTCGAGCGCAACACGAATACCGCCCGCTTGAGTATATTTTATGGCATTGTCGACAAGGTTGAGCACTATTTGGCGGAGTTTGCCGGCGTCGCCCTTTATTAAATCATTTACCTTTCCGCGATCCCACTCGAATGTGAGGCCTTTGTCTTTCGCTACTTTTTCAAAATCAAGCACAATGCCCTCGGCAACTTCTGCAAGACGAATTGGCAAAAATTCGTATTGCATTTTGCCGCGCTCCATACGTGAGAGGTCGAGAAGATCGCTTACCAAATTTATGAGGCGCTCGTTCGATACATATACTTTGTGCAATGGGTCGGCAATTTTTTCATTTATTTTGCCGTATGTGCCCTCGCGCATCATTGAAATATACCCTTTGATAATCGAGAGTGGTGTGCGCAGTTGGTGGCTCGCAATCGAAATAAAGTCAGACTTTGCCTCGTCGAGCTGTTTGAGCTCCTTGTTTGTAATTTCAAGATCAAGCGCTAGTTGCGACATTTCTTCACGTATTTTTACTTCTTTAAAAACTGAACGAATAAGTAAAATGCCGACAATAATCGATCCTAAAAATACTAATACACTAATAATTTGATCGCCTATAGAATTTGCTGTGATAGCTCGAACGAGAAGCAATAACCAAAGACCAAATACCAGTACTTCGGTCGCGATTACTTTAACATTGAATAGATGGTGCTTTATGATTGCATATGTTGCAAAAGCAATAAATATCGAGGTATATAAAGGAGTAAAGCTAATAAAAAATGTTGTATTCAGGGCTACAACGGCGATAAAGTTTAAGAGCAAAAATGCAAAAAACATTATTCCCGCACCAATCAAAAGTAGCTTGATCTGATTTTTTGCTAAAGCTTTCGAATATAAATATTTTTTTATCAACAGAGAAATCCCGCTCAGCGTATAAATAAATACCGTAATTCCAAAAATAATAATACCGAATTCAACATTAGGTGTTGGTACGCCTTTCGGGTCAGTGATAACAATGCCAGAAAACACATACGGCGTAAGTGTTAGCATTGCAACGCCTGTGGTTATAAAAAAACTAATTATCTTCTCTGTAAGAGATACTTTAAGAATTTTTTCAGGAAAGGCTCTAATAAAATAATGAAAAGTTGTTCCAAGCAATACGGCAGCGCATATCGTCAATCTTACCCAGAGAAGTTTTTCGTAATAATCAGTGCGAATAATACTAAGAAAGTTTGTTAGTAGATATAAAGCGAGTACTATATTTAAAAGGCCAAATATTCTTGTAGTGGCACTGCGTCTGTCATTTATATATACGACTAAACCGAGCAATAAATTTATTGCTATAGCTAAGGCAGCGACAATCAGAGTAAAAAATGAACCGTCAAATTGCATTGTAAATACGTAAATGCCCACAAATGAATAACTTGACCGCCCACTTTGAGATGCCTTTAATCGACATATCTAATTGGTTGCGCATCTGCGAGATATTGTTTCCCTTTAAGCGATCTATAATTTTGCATTCTATCTCCACGGTTTCCATTTTAACATATTACAATGTTTTTAATAAAGGCATTTGAACTTACTCTTTTTTGAAGAATCAGAAGTGTGCCTTATGATACATTACGACGCGTTGACTCTTCCACCGGCAAGCCCCAGCCGTGAGGCTGGGGAAGGATAGGATCCGCCATCCTCATGGTATTCTTGAACAATGGAGTATCGCCGTCAGGGACATTGTGTCTATGGAACCGAATACCATGTAGTCATGACGACCAAATACCGTCGTAAAATCTTCACTGAGGGAGTAGGCCAGTATTGCGTCACAACAACTCAAGGAGATCTCGAAATACTATCCTGACATACGAATAGAGAAAGCCAGGACAGACAAGGACCACATCCATTTCCTCGTCTCTATTCCACCACGATTCTCAGTAAGCAAGGTGATCAATATTATCAAAAGCAATACTGGCCGTGCCATGCGAAAGAAGTTTCTTTTTCTCAAAGATGTCTATTGGGGAGAGGACGGTATTTGGTCAGGAGGCTACTTTGTTTCCACCGTAGGCATCAACGAAGCAATGATTCGGAAGTACATAGACATGCAAGGCAGAGAGGATGGCGGACAGGCGAAGCCTGCATTCAACTCCAAATCTCAATAACAAGCCACGGCCGTGAGGCCGTGGTAGTTGACACAGCCTACCTTTATGGTGTACTCTTAACGCTGGAAGTTTGAATATCGCAACCCAATAAGGAGACGATCCATGAAGCGACCAATACTGAAGCTCAGACAAGAATGTTTTGGGGGAACGCTCTTTGCGCCGCATACTGGACTACGCACCTATCTCGACCAACTCGAATTTGAAACGGTGGCAAGGCGTAACGACCCAGTAGCAGAGGAGTTATTGCTTAAGTTAGGTATGGGAGGTGAACTACATATAACCTACCCCGAATGGCTTCCAAATGATAATTTTAGTGCTCCTGATGTGGTGTTCTTTGAAATAACTCGTGCATGCAACTTGCGATGCGCTCACTGTTTTAATAGCTCGGGCATCAAATTAGTAGATGAAGCTTCTCTAAAAGAGCGTCTTAAAATAATTCAAGATCTTATCGCATGCGGTGTCCAAGAAATTCGTTTTACTGGTGGGGAGCCGACGCTTTCAGCAGATCTCGAAGATCTAATGATTTTTGCCTCGGAAAGTCATTTACGTATCTCCTTGGGTACAAATGGCATTCTAACAAAGGGGTTAAGGATGGAGAGGATATCGAAGTTACTTCACCTTGCTATCGTTAGTATTGATGGCACCAAAAAAGTCCATGATAAGATACGAGGACAAGGAAGTTTCGATCGTGCGATGGAAGGTATTCACGCTCTGCAGTCGTACGGAATTAGTGTTCGGATCAACGCCGTTGTTATGAGATCCAATATGGACGATATCATCACACTCACAGAATATCTCCATGGTCTCGGCGTTGCAGTCTTCATTCGGAGATTTATCCCTTCAGGAAGGTCTGCTTACGATGTGTCCGAAATATTAACAAAAAAAGATTATATGAAACTTGAATCGGAACTCTCATATTATCTTTCAGATTCTCGCGGGTTAATTCATGGTCATTATTTTCGCGAGAAAATAATAGAAACGCGAGTCGTTTTACCGTTCACTCGTCACAGTTGTAGTGCGGGTCATCGCGGTCTCGTTATTCTGCCAAATGGAAAAGTACAAACGTGTGGATTCCTTGGCCCTCTCGGAGAAGCAAACGTTGGAAATTTGCTGCAAGAAAAATTTACCATAATATGGAAACGGCTTGTTAAGTCAGACCATATTTCAGCACTCCGTCGTAATCTGCCGATACATAATGCCAGCACCAATGGTCCCTGTACAAATTGTTTGGCGATTGCACTTGTTAAACAAGAGTCAACGAACGCACAAGAAAGGGATGCTCTATGATTATAGTTTTAACAGGGCTACACGGGTGTGGCAAGAGTCATTTGTCTCGTATTTTTGAAACTTATTTTGAATGGACGCACGTAAACAAGCGCCATATCCTTGAAGAGCTATTTGGTAAAAGTTTTTCCTCACCTGAATCGATCGAGTCAATTCAATGGTATCGAAATATTTACAGAACAGTTGGTTCTTCAGAATTGATGGCAATGGTACTTGCGAAGATAGTGTCTGTGCCTAAAATTGTTCTTGATGCTGTCCACAATCCTCTTGAATGGGACGTAATCAAGTCATCGGGGCGAAGAGCAATTCTTACAGGGGTTTTTACGCCACAGATAGTGCGAAATGCCAGAAATAGCCCTCTCGATAGAGTCCTCGATATCAAGAGAACTCATTACTGGCATGCTAGTTTTGATGAAAGTTTTCGTTGCTTAATGTCAGAAATTGAGTGGGCGTTTACTGGTACTAATAACGACGAGCTTCAGGTACAAGAATGCGCAGCTCTCATCTCGCATTTAACTAATAATAGTGGATCGCTTTGCACTTGAAACCCGATTGTCCTCTCTGGTAAAATCTTACAAGAGAGGACATTTTTTAATCTACCTTATGTATATACCCGAAAGACCAGAAAAACAGGTCGTCTATAAGGCGGGCGGTATTGTAATACAAAAAAATAAAATTCCTAAAGTTGCTTTATTATATCGCGCGAAACAACAAGATTGGACTTTCCCAAAAGGTCACATCGAAGCTGGAGAAACGCCAGCTAGAGCAGCAAAAAGAGAGGTAGAAGAAGAAACTGGTCTTATTGTTGAAATTTTTGCGAAATTAATACCACTTGAATATCTCCATAACGATAGTCGAACGATTTTGACACATATGTACCTCATGCGCCCAGTAAACAGGAGTAAATTCAAGGCGGAACACAAAAGAGATCAATTAAAATGGGTTCCGATTAATGAGGTTGTTGCTATACTAAAATATGATAATCTTAAACGCTATTTTATGATAGTACAACCGATGATTGAACGTCTTGTTATAAGTGATGATCTAAGCGCTGAGCATATTTAATGAATTCTGAGCGGCCATGTTTTGAATTAAAAAGACCGGGCGCAGGATTTACATCGATGCACCAATAAGACTTTTTATCATCTCCCACAAATAGATCGACTGAAAAAACATCAAGACTCAGAATTGTAGAAATAGATTTTAATACAGATGATATTATTGGTGGAGACAAATCCCCATTTATCCCGCACGATAATCTATCTACGAAATAATATTTTGTTACAGAGCCGCACTCAGCATCAACGGATTGTTCTAAATAGAAATCATTTCGCTGTGTTATGTCTGACAAAGCGCGTCTGAGCGCTTCTTCGTCTGCGACTTTAATAACCAAACTAGATTGATTCTGACTCTTTATATATAGAGGGAAATCCAAAAACCGACTCTCGGAAAGTAAAATCGAGAAATTTTGAGTGGCGATAGATCTCGGAATTTGTATACCAGCAAGCTTAAGACGATCTTGAATTGAGAACTTTGATCTATTCCAACGATAAAAATCCTTATTGATTACCAATATATTTTTACGAACGAAGTACTCGACATATCGTTCAAGAGACGAATCATTTGTTAAAAAATAAAGGATCTTGACGCCATCAAGCAACTCAATTGCGTTACTCCCCAGAATAATATCCTCTAAAAATAGAATTTTTGCACTAAGAGATACTGATTTACAATCATCTGCTATTATGCGCGCGCCAGTTTCAAATGGTTCTAATTTTGAAATAATAATTGCAAGCATATTTGATTTTAACCTGATTTGAAGAATATTGTGTCTTATCCGAGCTAGATGTTTGCTACAAAATATATCATCATTTTAAACACACATCGTACACCTTTGTATAGCCATCTGGTGCAGTTTTGATAGACCAGCCCGGCAGTAATTGTTGTACATCTTTTTTTGTAGGGCATCGCAGAGCACTAAACATTCCGCCATTTAGCAGAACAGAGTGTTTCCATTGAGAACGCCCAATCAACGGAACTGTAAACATAAAAAGATTATTTAAAAGATCGTCCTCAATAACATGATCTGATATATCCGTGACCATTTTATCAAAATTGATTCTTTGGTCAGGAGTTAAATGATGCCTGAATTTTGTATACAATAATATATCTACTTCGCCTTTTTTAAAATACTGATCGGCCTTTGTTGCATCACCCTTGAATAAAACAGTATAAAATTGATCATGAGCATGTTTGGCGCTAAGTTCATTGAGCACAGTGGTATTGAGTGTCGATACTTTTTCGAGTGGAATGTGTATGCTTTGAATATTTTTTTCGGCCAGAGCAAGAGAAGCGTCTGACATGTCGATGCCAATAAAAACAACTTTCTGCTGATTTTTGTTTTCAAGATAATTTTTAATAATTTGCCGCTCTAACTCCATTGGGCCACATCCAAGATTCAATAAAACTAATCTCTTATCAGATTTAAGATGTTCTAATACGCCAAGCATTGATTTACGAAAACGAGCAAGATTGTCGGGAAATTTCCATTGTTCAATTTCTAAAAGTTCGGCTTGTAATATCGCCTCCCACCGACCATGCCCGAGAGGAAAATCCGAAAGTTCTAAAAGTCGCGAGCCGTCAATTTTTGGCCGTTCATTTAAAAACCATCGTATATATTGTATCGGCGAGTGCATTGCTTCAAAAAATTCTATATTTTCATCAAGCGCATACATGTTCTCAAAACCCCGTTTTTTGAGGTCTTCGAGGTCTTTTATTATCTCATTGATTTGTTGGGTTCGCGCTTGGGGCATATGGATAGTTTAACATAAAGATTATTGTGACAAAAATATTAAAGCTGAATGTGCATCAAATGGAGTGGTGCCGATAAGCTGGATATTTTGTCTTAAACCTGCTTATATTCTATTGGATTCCGTGCTAAGGCCTGTATTTTTAAAATTTATCGAAAGGAGCAAGACCATGCAGGCGAATTCGCAACCTCTTGTCGTACTTTATGGCTATTCAAGCAAGAGAAACGAGCTTCAGTTTATCGGGCGTAAAGGAATCATTACGCTCTCAGGCAAGGCAGTGAAGATCAGAAAACTTCTTCGTCTCTGTACTGGAATGACCAGTGTTCGCGATATTGTGGATAAATTACGATCAATGACTACCGAAGAGATCTTCAAATTATTAGAGCTCCTTGAAACTCAAGGAATCGTTCGAGATAGCCGAGAACTTCATATTGGGTTTCATGAAGACTCCGCAAATCCTGGAATTTTCTCATATGATCTTGGCGTGAATGATGCAGCATTAATCATGAAATCTCAACGTCTGCGCGAACGTGATGGTAGAATTATTCGGCTTCCAGTGCCAGATAAAAGTAACACCTTGGATGTTATTCATAAACGGCAATCTATTCGACAATTCCAAGACGGTCAGATCCCAGGAAATAAATTATCGGGGCTACTTGAAGCGACATATGGCATAGGAGAAAATGGGCATTGGAGTGTACCATCGGGCGGTGCGATGTATCCGCTCGATCTATATCTAATTGTCCATGGAGACAGCCAGTCACTTCCAATAGGGATATATCGTTGGAATCCTGAGGATCGTGTAGTGACGGTCATTTCTGAGAAAAATCCAAATGTGTGGCTCACAAAAGTATTTAATACAAAAATGCTTTTGGAGCATGCCGCGTACATACTTTGCATCGCAGTAAATCTTAAACGCACTATATCGAAATATGCTAATCGTGGGTATCGACACATTATGCTTGAAGCTGGACATGCTGCTCAGAATGCGTATCTGTTTTGTGCCGAACAAGACTTAGGTATTGTCGAGTATAGCGGATTCAATGATAAAGCATTAGCGCGAGAGCTTGGTTTGCAGTCTTCCAATGAGGTTGTTGCTATAACCCTTATTGTGGGAACCAAAGATCGTAGCGGAATAAAAGCCCATAGAGCCGATCAAGAAATAGTTGAAAGTGCAAATCATCTTCGCCGTACACTCGTCGGGCATAACAAGCCTATTAGGAGCGTTTTCTTTTGGGAGCCAGAAGTAAATGGTAATGTAATGTCTCAATGGGGAGCGGTTGCGTTGTATTCCCCTCCTTATAAATATGCTGCCACTCCTACGAAGAAAAGGTGTCGTGCATTTGCGACGGGTTCTACGTCGAGCGAAGCAGTTGTCAAGGTGCTGGCCGAAGGTTTTGAGCGGTATTCGTTAGAACAGCAGCGAAATGATCGCATTGAATGCGCGCTAAAGCTTAATGAGGCGTTTCTTGACCCGCGCACTGTCGTGCCATACATGCCAGCCCAAGGCAAAATTTTGAAAGATATCAAACGATTTGATCCTCGGGAAAAAATTGGATGGGTAATTGGAGCACGCGAAGTTACTGGTGCTAGGGTGTGGGTTCCTACAGAGCTCGTATTCTATGCATGTACTGGCATCCAAGGTGATAGAAAAATTTTCTATCGCGCCAATTCAAGCGGCGTTGCGGCTCACTTTGAAAAGCAATTAGCGGTTGAGGCGGCTCTCTGTGAGCTAATCGAAAGAGATGCAATTAGTGTGACTTGGTATGCCAAGCGCCATGTCAATGCAATTTCGCATGAATACTTTTCGAATACTGTAAGAGAGCGAGTTTTGGTTTGGGAGGAGCTTGGTTATAAAGTATCTTTTCTTGACCTAACGCTTGATGGCCAGCCAGTTATATTGGTTGTCATTTGGTCGCGAGATAAGCGGCCAGCGCTATTTTCTGGGGCAAGTTGTAGATCAATTTTTATTGACGCCGCAGAAAGAGCATTTAATGAAGCAGAATTTATGGCAATGACATGGCATGGGCGTAAGCAAAAGCGCAACATGGATATAAGGGATGTACAAAGCCCCGACGATCATGGACTTTTCTACTCGGATCCCAAGAACCTTGTATATGCCGAGTGGCTCCTTGAGGCAAATGGAAATCAGATTCCTCCTAAAGATTTTAGTGGTGATTTAAGTCGCTTTGATCCAATCGTAGTTAATATCACTCCTAAGGAGTATGACTGTGGACTCACAGTTGTTCGAGTATTGTCTGAAAAACTCATGCCTATCAATTTTGGTTATGGTAGCGAGCACTTTGGACATCCAAGAATGGCTGTAGTAGGATTAAAGTGGAATATGGAATACCCTTCAATTCCACACTTCTTTGCGTAAAGTAAACGCCAACAAGGCCTGATAGGAGGTGTGAAGCTTATGAAAAAGTCTGTAATGCGTAAAACAGCCGCGCAAGTCACAGCAAAGGTTCGGCCATACACGGGCGATAAACAAGTTTACTCACTTCGTAGTGGTGGCGCTTGCAGTGGCGGTGGTACTTGCGGAAAAGGTTAACGAGAAAATCCCTGTGGTGACGAAGGGCACCACAGGGAATATTATTTTATATTATATATAGAACATATGACTAATCGTGTTTGTAAAAATGGCAATATTCATCTTATTGGAATCCCTGCGAAGTATCGTTTAGCAGTTTCTGTTCATGCATTCGAGGGGTTAAGTGAAGCCATGCAAATTTTAAAATACAAACAGCATATTAATGTGGCTATATTTGGAGCTGAAGCGTGGGAAATCCATCCCAAAATGCATCTTGCGGCAATTACATTCGGTGGATCATCGCGCATAGATTTTAAGATTTGTTTTTCGAAAAAGAACATTGATACAATAATTAAGACTGAGTTACCTTTAACTATGTATCATGAAGTTTCTCATGTTGTTCGAGTAAAAGCCGTCGGTGATTGGAACACTCTTCTGGATATTTTTATAGATGAAGGCATAGGTTGTTTTATTGAACAATCTATTTTGCCAAAACGGAAAATCTTGTATATTCAAAAAATTAAAAATGAACAAGCCCTTTGGCATGAAGTAAAGGAACAACTTCTTCAAAAAAGAAGTATATCTGAGCAGTTAAAACTTCAAGGAGAATGGTTTTACGCGTCAGGAGAATTACCAAACTGGATTGGCTACCGACTTGGGTATCTAATTGTTCAAAAATTTATGAGCAAACATCATATTACTCTCGACAAACTTGCCAGAACAAGCTCAAAACAAATCTTGGAAGGAAGCGGTCTCTAGAGATATTTTTTATAAATTTTTTTTTAAATCTTTTTATCTAGTTACTAAATGTCCCTTCCAACACCTCTCATCTTATTTAATTATGAAAAAAATCACATATATTCAGTTCGCTATTTATTTCGCCATTGGGCTTTTTACGCCTGCGTGGTACAAAATTCTTATAGGACGTGGCAATAGTCTGGAGGCTTTTGGGTTGCTCTTTGGGCTTATGTCGCTTGGGTCAATAGCGTCCACATACCTTGTAGGATGGGCTTGTGAGAACAGAAATCCTTTAAGAGTGCTTTCGTGGACTCTTGTGTTGCAGGGGTTGGTGATGCTTGCCTATTTAGTACCTAACGCTCCACTCTACGTTCTGCAAACTTTCTATGGTGCTTTGGGAGCCTCTCTCGCGACGCTGCAGCAAATACTCATAGCTCACTACTCGAGCGGGGCTACTGGGAAAATTGGAGTGCATAATAGCTTTGTACAGGTAGCTGTAGGACTCTCCATGATAGGCGGCGGATTTTTAGCATTATGGATTGGTGCAGACACGGTGATACTGCTTTCAGTAGCGATAGTTTTTGCAACTGCAGTAGGAGTGAGAATTTAATAACTACACTTATTTCAAAACCATATTAGCCGCAAGGCGTGGGCTTGGTTTGGTGGTATCTTTAGCATACCCAACGCGCGCAAAGAATTGTGGGCGATAGTTTGTTTTGAGTGTTTCCTGAAGTTTTTTATATAACTCCCCTATTTGAATCACCGCCGCACTTGGTGCAGTGCTCAAACCCCGGCGTTCAGCTTCAAGCGCAATTCGTTCGTAGAGAGCCCCCGTTTCAAGCCATTCTTTGCGAGTATCGTCACGCGTGGCAATAACTAATACTGCGGGCGTGTAGTTTTTTAATACATCGCTATCGGTTTTTGCGTTTACTTTGTTCATATTCACAAATTTCATCATGAAAGGGGCTATAAGCGAGATTGGGCCGGGTACTCCAAAACCATACAGCGGCATTCCGATTGGTGAGCTTGTATAGTTATTTTTTACGTATTGCGACAATTCGTGTCGAAAGTCTGTGCTTTCCATTGCGGAGATGCCTGCTTCAATAACAATATCTGCGATTGCATCTTTATTAGTTTTGTTGGTAATTAAAAAAAACTGGGTGTTTTCAGACGCAAGGCTCGATACCCACTGAATAAAATCTTCTTCGGGTGGGCGGTTGTCGTACTTTGTTCGATTGGTGCGGCGTTTTGGTATTGTAAAAATAGCATGATGTTTGGGGCGAATATAGTTTTGCGCTTCCGAAAATACAATGCTTGCAATGCATGAATTGTCGGCAGTGTCAGAGAGAAGTGATACTTTTACCTCGTAGCCATAATATTCTGCGGCAGTTAAAATGTTTTCAAGTACACAGCCTAAACTAATCAAAAGTTGGCGGTTGTTTGTATCGCTTGCGGGTAGACTTCGTGCCATATCGGCATAGATTTTTATCTCGTTGTTCGTTACGCGAAACGACCACGGCTGGCTATTGTGACTCGATGGTGCGAGAACCGCAAAATTGAGAAGAAAAGAAAGTTTTTCTTGAGCCGTTTGTAACTCAAAAAAATCTTCTATCTTCACATCCCATGCGTTAAAGTTTTGTTTCATAAATTTGCTGAAATTGCTTTTAACTCTTGGCTGTATCTTACCAAATCGGCAATATGGTTGCCAATTTATCTCTTGAACTTATAAAAAACGGAGGCTACCTAAGTAACCTCCTTGATTTCTTTTACCGATTGTCAAAAATGTGTGGGTAGTTGTACTTCATAGCTTCCCTCACACGTTGCATTGTTTTTTCGCCCTCGACAATTGCTCGTTCAGTGCCAGCTTTTAAGAGCTGGGCAACCATCAACTTATCGCCAGCATACGTTCGGCGTCGCATTCGAATTGGGCTTAGGAATGAATTCAACGCCTCGGTCAGCCGTGCTTTGAGATGGCCGTAGCCCTTTCCGGCAAATTCATGTTCAATGTCTGCCATATCGGTACCAGTAGCGAGTTGATACATCACGAGCAAGTTACTAATGGCCGGTTTGTTTACAAGATCGAAAACTACTTCGCGACCAGAATCAGTTACGGCGGTTTTGATCTTCGCGCGCACCGTATCGGCATCGTCGCTCAAGTAAATGGCATTGCCACGACTCTTGCTCATCTTTTGTGAGGCATCAAGTCCGAGAAGCCGAGGAACATTACTGATGACTACTTCGGGCAACTTAAATGTTTCACCGTACAGATTGTTGAAAGTTCGTGCCACCCCACGAGTCATTTCGATGTGAGGAACCTGATCTTCTCCCACGGGCACGTAGTCCGGCTGGAATAAAAGAATATCGGCAGCTTGAGATACGGGATAGCTAAACATGCCAAGCGACATTCGAGATTCAAGTCCAGCGGCGCGCACTTCTTCTTTTACTGTCGGGTTGCGACCAACTTTTGCCATTGTGGTAATCATCGAGAAAAACATAAACAACTCTGCAAGCTGTGGGACTCTCGACTGAATGAAAACAACAGATGTTCCTTTTGAGGGCTCTTGAAAAGGATATGGTACGATTCCTACTGCAAGGTAGTCGAGCATCACCTCGAAGATGTTTTTTTCTACTTCCGAGGTATCTTCGCGATCTGTCATCACCTGATAATCGGCGATGATAAAGTAGCATTCCGCCCGTACTTCATTTTGATAACGAAGACGTTCAGAAAGAGAACCTGCGTAGTGACCCAAATGAAGCGGACCTGTTGGTCTATCTCCCGTGAGAATGCGTGTAGGCATATGTCCTCCTTATGTATTTCGTTCGGCGCAAATTAGAATATATGCGCCCAAGTTGAGGTTAGCTACACTATGGTCAACATCTTTGAGGGTTCTTACTATCTGCTCACCCTCAAAGATAGCATTGGGCAATATTGAGCAGATTGTTGGGTATGTGGTAGCGCTCGTGACATTAAGTGCGCGCTGAACGAGGTTTGTTGCATCAGGTACCGTATATGCACGCGCATATACGGGGTAGATTTGTCCTCCGGCATGCACATTCAAATAATGCCTTCGTAGGTCGATTTCCGCAGCGAGACTTACTGACCATGGCAAGAAGCCTAGTTGGTACAAAAGAGCTTCCTTGTTATAGAACGAGAAACAAGCTCTTCCGCCAGGTATAAGAATTCGCTTAACCTCTTGGATGAGTTGTGTGATGTTTCGGATATCCCCCGCCGTACCAAGATTCATAAGGACGAAGGAGACCGAAGAATCAGGAAGTGAAATACCCTCGTCCATGTCAGCAACGCTGAAAGCGATTTGCTGCTCGCTAATGTTACGAATTTTTGCGTTTTCCATGGCGCGTTGAATCATTGCAGGGCTAATGTCGTACCCAATAACCCGCTGGAAGCTCCCAAAATCTTTTTCCAATAGCTTTAAGGTCTTATGACCTGTAGCGCAACCGATGTCTACGGCCAGTGACCGATCGACTAAGCCTTGTAATTGTTGCCGTATAAACTTCTTTTCGTATTGCAGATAGATGTGTGTTGCTGAGGGTCGAACTACATAGTCCGCATCATATCTTGAAGCAATCGCCTCAGTCAGACACAATAGGTTGCGCTTTAAAACATCGTACTGCTGTTCTTCGTTGAGTTCTTCCCAATCCTGATCGTGATGGCCCTGCCATTGCATAAGTTGCATTTTGCAGGACTCGCCAATAATGAGGTACAACAGAGCTTGAGCAAAATGCGGATTCAAACCGCACCGTTCTGCAACTTGTGCTGCAGCATCCAATCGCTTACTCTCAACGGTTACTCGAACGATTTCCTCGCCCAGTTCCCGTTTGACCTCTTCGATACGAAGGGCCAGTGTCATTCGTCGCCTGATCCAATCAAACAGCTGCTCGTCTCCCGTCTCGATGAGCTTGCCGATTTGTTTCTTTTCGGCCTCTAGGTCGTCATGGCTTTTCATATGCTGGCCTCCTTTGGCCGTTGTTAAAGATGGTGTTTCCTATAGACTAGAGTTATATAAAATATTTGCAACTTGACAAATAAATTGACAATAGATAGTCTAATATATAGAAACTTGCAAAATCGAAAAACCCCTGATTTTGGTCCTTATAATACAAACATTATAAGGGTTGGGCCTTGATCGCTCGCTTAGGCGGGCAGGGTGATTTTTGCGTAAGTGAGAATACGGCTTCCTCCGTAACCATAGGATAACTGTTATCTCTTTGCAGACATGTAAAGGTATGCGGCAGTGAAAGTGTCTCCGTTTTAATGCGGAGAAAGAAAGGTGGCACCACGGCAGAACCCCGTCCTTTTAGTATAACTTTTTGTTGTACCAAAAGGACGGGATTTTTGTTTGCATTGTGCGGACAAAAACAACCCGAGAGTTCTTTGACAAAAGGGAGGCAAATATGACCCAGCAAAAAGTAGTTGTTATCGATATTCTCGACGATTCATTTTTTGACATAGTCGAGATCTATAAAGATTTGGCGTCTCGAGTTGGTTTCTCTAGAGATTGTCTGGTGAAAGTAGACGGTATTCGATCAATCCAAGATGTAAAATTCATCGATTGTTTAGCCGGAATTATTATTTCTGGTTCAATCCATAATTTTTCTGATTTGCCATGGTCAGGATGGTTCGATAGTTTGCTGGCAATTATTCGCGAGTATCATAGATAAGTTCCCATCCTTGGGATTTGTTTTGGTCATCATGCTATCGCAAAAGCTCTTGAGGGAAAAATAGAAAGACATAAACAAGGAAGAGAGGTTGGCTCCGTACCTATTCGGCGAACCACAGCAGGAGCCGCAGATTCATTATTTCAATCTTTCCCAGAGATAGGTTTCGTTCAGATGTCGCACGGCGATCATGTTGTTGAGTTACCATCAAATGCAATACTTCTTGCTGAAAACGATCATTCTGGCATTCAGGCATTTCGAATTGGCACAACGTGGGGCGTTCAGTTTCATCCCGAAATTACACCTGAAATATTCCACAAACTTCTCGGTGGACGAGCAGAAAAACTTGAAACATCTGGTAACTATAAAGAAGCCAAACGTCTTCGAAATGTTCTAGAGACAGTTAAGGATTGCCCAGACGGTGCGGAAGTCTTTCGGAATTTTCTCGAAATATGTCTACGAGAAGGAGGGTGAAATGGAAATCAAACATTTTCTAAAAGATCATGCATACCAGAATGTACCACTCACATTCGACGAAGCGTACTCATTAGGAGAGTACGCTCTGGAGGGATGTGCAGGGAACCAACTTGCACAGATTCAGAGCATCGCAACTCTCTCCGCGTTACATACTCGTTCTACCTATGCCTGGCAACGAAGCAATAGATCAGAGCATAATAATCACAGGCATCGTTTGCCAAAAAATGCTGCGGAGCAAATCGCCGGCGTCTGTGCTGCAGTATTCCGTAGTGACATCGCGATTTCGAAATTTGGGTTTCTCGAGCCTAATGTCCCTTACGCAATGGATAATTGTGGAATGGGGGGAGATCTCATTGTGACGGCCAATGTAAGTACAATAGCCGCATTTATTGCCGCGGCTTCAGGAATCTCGATGTGTAAGCATGGATCACCCGCAAATGCAGATAACGGTCGTCATGGTAGTTCGGACTTTGTTTCTCTGCTCGGCATTAATACGTGCGCAACAAAAAATGAAGTCGAAAAGTGTATTGAAACCGATGGATTTGGATACACGGAAGCTCTAGACTCTCGATACAAACAGATTCACCTCCAAACCCACAAAGTCGCAATGCTCCCACATATGAATGACATTATTGGGCCCATAACAAATCCCCTATCTCCTCGTCTCTTGACGCGGCGAGTGTTGGGAGTAAACCATCTTGTTTCTCCGCGTATAGTTGCTGAAGCATACCAAATTCTTAACGAACACGGTGTTACGGATCTTCAACATGGCATTTTTGTTCGTGGATTCATTGGCGGTAGCCAATACGAAGGCGTGGACGAAGTGTCTATATGCGAGGGGGGCACTCAAGTCGCAGAACTCCAAGACAATAAAATCCGTGAATATCGCCTAAATGCAGCGGACTTCGGCTTAAATCCAATTTCATCTGTGGCAATATCTCCCCCATGCGGAATGAGTAAGGGCGATTTCTCCCTAGGAATTTTAAAGGGAGAGATCTCCGGACCTCCTCTGAAGATGATCCTCGCTAATGCAGCACTTCTTTTTTATCTTGCTGACAAAGCTAATAACTTGCAGAAATGCTATACCATGGCACAAGACGTTTATGATAGTGGCCAAGCATTTGAGAAGATGCTAAATGTTCGATCAAGGCTTCCCAAATAAAATGGAAATTCCAAAAGCGAGCTTATTTCTTTGGCTCGCTTTTTTTATTTAAATACGATATATTATGCTACATAGAAATGCGAGATAAACTAAAAAATATATTGACTATAGGTGCAGTACACCTTCCACCACTGCCCGGATACGCAGGATTCCCAGGGCTTAATATTGCTACAAAAAATGCGTTAGCTGATGCTATAGCTTTCCAACGAGCTGGTTTTGATGCTGTAATAATTGAAAATAATTACGATATCCCACACAAGGAATTCACAGACCCGGCAACTATTTCTGCAATGACTGTTATCGCACAACACGTCAAGGCATCTTTAAAGATAAAACTTGGCATTAGTGTTCTTTGGAATGACTATAAGTCAGCGCTATCCATAGCAAAAATTGTTAGAGCAGACTTCGTGCGTATCCCTGTCTTTGTAGATACTGTAAAAACGGCATACGGAGTAATCAAAGGTAACCCATCGGAAGTTTTGAAATATAAGCGCTCCATAGGAGCTGAAAATATTCTCATTTTTTCAGATATCCATGTTAAGCATGCAAAACTATTTTCACACCATAACCTTATTGAATCTGCGCGCCGCGCAGTAAAATTTAAATCCAGCGCTCTTATAGTGACTGGGCGTTGGACTGGTGATGCGCCCATATTGAAAGAGCTAGAAATGGTTCGTAAAGCATTTCCATCAACTGCGATTATTGTAGGCAGTGGAGCTGACGTGATGAATATTAGTCGACTCTTGCATTACGCGAATGGCGTTATTGTAAGTACATCTCTGAAAAAAGACGGGGGCGCGTTTCATAAACACAATATTAAATCTTATCAACAGCGCATCGATATAAATAAGGCAAAAGCTTTTATTAAATCTATAAAAGCGAAATAGAAAGACCCTTATTATTTCATTGATGTAATGATATATTTCGGTTTAAGGCCTGCCTTGAAATGTTTTTCATGTTGATAGGGCCAGAGTTTTATGACGGGGCGAATGTTTTTTTTGTGAGCAAATTTTGTCGACATGTCGAGATATTCTAAGTTTATTTCGCGCAGTCTTTGTACAACATGTGATTCAATCGACTTTGCAAGTAGTTTACTCGCAAGCATGTTGGGTTTGAGTTCAACATTTATTTCTAAAAACTCATCGAGGTTTTTGAGATAGTGCTTGTGCATGGTAAATTTACCCGTGAGTTTTTTCAAGTACGGGCCGTAATTAAGTGCCAAATGGATATGCTCGGGGTAAATGTTTGCCGCATAAAATATTACTGTCTGATCAGTTCGGCTTCCAAGCATCACAAACGGCAATTGCCATAGTGCATTTGATTTTGAATCGGCATGGAGCTCGCGTTGCCATGAAGAGTGTTGCAGATCAAGTGTTGCGCGAATATTTTGAAACGTCATGATACTACCACCATCGTGCAAGTTGTATCGAATTAATGGCAGGCCACTCGGTGAGGTAAATATGAGATCGCTTCCTGCTTGCTGAATGTACCGCATAACGGGATTGTATTGAAATACACTCGGTATCCATGATGTTGATATGAGTTGTTCTTTGAATTTTGCATGTTTATCCATGAGGCTTCGCACATAAATAGAAAGCGGGGTTTCGTGCGCCATTAATAAAAGTTCGCTCGATCCATAGGTGCTTACCGTGCTACGAAGGCCAAAACGTTGGCCGGTCTCCGCAATCACATAGCGGCGCCAGGTTTCGTTGAACCCTTCGCTACAAAACATCATGTGTAGACGTTTTTGCGACCAGTGAATGCCCTGTGTCCGACCCGTCTCAACGACGTCTTTTATAAAAAATGGGTGGCCTACTAAAATAATTTGCTCAAAATCTTTTTGTAAGTTTTGTACAGCACGAAGTACCTCGGCCTTGTTGTTGCCTGGACTTACGATCGACATATTATAATTTTTGCTTGCAACCAACAGGCTTGGAAACAGCGTCGCCACACCCGATACATACACGCCCATTGGAAAGCCGATTATCAGTAGTGTTCGATATTTTTCAATATCAAAACTATTGCGATAGATAAGCTCGTGAATTATTCCCGCTTCAAATTCTTGATAATTTCCCCGTGGCCAAAACTTTGGCTCGCCGGTGGTACCCGAGCTTATGGCAAGTAAATTAAGGCGAGAAAGATTACCATCCCAACAGCGCTTTTCAAGTGGATAGGCATTGATATAGTTTTTCTTGTCGGTTGGTGGAACTTGGGTGAAATCTTTGATGGTGCAAATAGAATTGGGTCGTATTTTGTGACGCGCTAAAAAATCTTTGTACGCGGGCACTCGAATGGCGGCTTGGTGAAATAACTTGAGCGCGCGCCACTCACCCTCTTGAAGCCAAAAAGATTCGGGCTTTGTTGTAAGAAGATGCTCGAGAGTGCGAATATCAAATTTTAAAAAATCTCCAACCCACTCGGTCTTTTTACTAAAGTCAAACGCCGCAAGAACATCCTTGGGGTTTTTCATGTTACATTACTTTTTGTAATATTTCTACCACTTTTGGAAGCTCATACACTAATACCCGATCTTCTTTTATTGCTGGTAAAACTTCGCGAAGAGTATTATACAATGCGAGAGATTGTTTTGATAATTGATCACGCTCATCGCAAAAATCTACCGCCTGCCCGAGTGTTATAAGTTCTATCGCAAGCACGATATATGCGTTTTGAATAACTTTTGCGGCAAACAACACTGCATCGGTGCCCATACTCACAACATCTTGGTTGTCGCCATTGGTTGGAATTGAATGCGCGTAATGTGGGTATGCCAATGTTTGATTGTCGGCTGTGGTTGAGGTTGCTACAAATTGTAACGCCTGAAGGCCAAGCGTAAGACCTGGCTGAACAAGATTCATAAATGGTGGAAAATGCTTGTTTATATTTTCATTGAGGAAAAAGTTAATGCGCCGTTCGGACAGAATTGTTAGCTTCACGATGGTCATCTTTAACTGATCTATGGCGTACGCAATATAGTCACCATGAAAATTGCCGCCATGATAAATATAATCACTCTCCACATCGATGATTGGATTGTCGGTCACCGAATTGATTTCAACACCAATAATATTTTCGGCAGTTTCTATTGCATCATGCACGGGTCCTAAAATTTGCGGAATGCACCGCAGTGAATAAATTTCTTGCACACTTTCAGGCAGCTTATGAACTTCTTCATCAAAAGCATCACCCCCTTGGAGTACTTTTCTACTTCGGAGAAGTTTTGAGGAAGCGAAGATTTCACGAAGGCGGCTCGCAATTATCCCCTGCCCGCGATGTGCACGAAGATTGTGAAGCTCCACCGCGACACCATCGGCAAACGCATGAACCATTTCCATGGCCATCGCGCCATTTTGTACAGAGATTTGTAAAAGATTTTCAGCACGCGTAACTTCGAGTGCCGCAATACCTGACATCATTGAGGTGCCATTGATGAGCGCTAAGCCTTCTTTGATTTTTAGTTTGTATGTCGTCGGCTGTGACAGCGTTGCGAGTACTTTTGATACTGGTTGGCGCACATTTTTATACACAACATCGCCTTTGCCGAGAAGTGCGAGCGCAATGTGAGCAAGTTGTACGAGGTCACCGCTGGTGCCAACTGCGCCGTGCTCGGGAACAATCGGAAGAATTCGGTTGTTGATAAAAAATTGTAAGCGCTCGAGAAGTTCGCGCGACACTCCTGAATATCCTCGAGCAAGGGTGTTGAGGCGTACCACCATTGCCGCGAGTACATAATCGTTTGAAATTGCCTCCCCCATGCCCACCGCATGGCTTCGGATAAGATTCTCTTGAAGTTGTTCAAGCTGGCCGCCGTTGATTACATGCGTTGCCATAGGGCCAAAACCCGTATTAATTCCATAAATTATTTTACCGTTGAGTGAGCTGTGAAGATAGTCTTCAGTTTTTTTACACAATAAAAAAGCACTTTCGGAAACCTCAACCGAAACGCTAGTGTCGCGTACAATTGCAACAATGTCTTCAATTTTTAAGCTCTTGCCATCGAGTACAATCTTTTTTGACATAATCAATTACGGATATGTATGTGTTTAGTATATCAGACTGTGGGAATTGATGGTAGTTGTATTTATAATCCAAACATTTTACGGAAATCGTCGGCAATGCGCGTACGTTTTTCAATTTGTTCGGGCGAGTTGTAGTCGGGGATTAATTTTTCATCGAGCGAAATAAGCACGCGGTTATTTTCAAGTGGTTGGCCATTTAAAATTTTTCGTACGCAATATGCGACCGCCGCGCCGTTAACGAGAGCCGCACCACCCAGCTGTGGCCAGGAAACAATAGTTTTGCCCACTTCCACGAGTGATTGTTGCATGCGTTCGGTTACATTTTTGGGACCTACATGCTTGGTTATCATTTTACCAATGCCAAATTTATCGAGCCCGGCAAGCATCTCATAATTTACCTCGCCCATGCGACCGTGGAAAAATGGTGTATTTTGATCAAGATCATATCGTTCGATATCAATCACGGCGTTGTCGCCGTTATCGGCGGCCATAACTACCGCCAGTTTGTTTTTTTTAGCCTGCTCGCGAATGAGATATTTTACGGCGAGATTGTCGATTTCATCAATTATGATGTCGAGCTTTGGTCCGCCAGATTGCCCCGTAAAAAATACGTCTATATTTTTTTTATTGAGTCCGTCTGCAAATAGTTCGACTACTGCGTATGGATTCGTTTGATAGATTTGCCGAGAGGTCATAACTGTTTTTGGAAGCCCAAGGTTATCAACACCTACTCGGATTCTGTTGGTATTTGAAAGTGCCAAAGCATCGTGATCGGCAATACGCCAATGTTTGCCACCACCTTGGAGCACAATGGCCATAACAACCGCATGCCCTACACTTTGACCTGCGATACCGATGACGGCATTATAATACTTACTCTGCTCACCAGCGGTAATCAAGTTTTTATTTCGTGCAGTGCGAACTTGCTGAAATGAGTCATCTTCAAGAACATGAACTATTGTGGAATTCCACGGAAAATATGCCCACCGACCATGTTGCCACAGCGGAGTTTGCGATTCAATATTTTTTATATACGCTTCAAAAAGTGTGAGAAATTCTGGTGTATATACTTTTGATGGATTTTGAATTTGAAAATATTCTTTGAGTTGCTCGAGGTAGTCATCGGATATGTGTTGTATTGCATGCGTTGAAGCAAGCACCGTTACCTGTGTGCGATCGGCTTCAACAGAAAGATCAAAAATAATAGGTTTGGTATCGTGCGCACCGCCCGGGCGTTTTAAAAATTCGGCAATATCCATATGTAAAGTATAGCAAGAATTTATGCAGGACGAGCCGAGAGCTCAATAATACGCTCAATGTTGTCAGTAGGTGCCGACGTAATATGCCGCACAAGACCACATGCCTTACATTTATGCGTAATGATATATTCCCCACTTTTCATCTCAACACCAATGGGCTCCATGGCGCCACCGCAGACTGCGGCTCTGTCGCCTGGGTTTTGATCAACATGTTTAGACCAAAGACATCGCGGACAATGATTTGTGTAGCCACCACCAATTACTTCAAGACCGCATTTTTCACAACGAAAATTCTCAATAACACGCGTAAATTTTTTTGCGGGTTGTGGCATGTGTTAAGTATATATTCTTTTTATTAAAGGGTTAAGACGGGTAACAATTTCATAGTTGCTCGTACCCGTTAAATCTGCAAGTTCGTCAGCTGACATGCCGGGGCCTAACAATACCGCTTCATCGCGAATGCGCACTTTTTTTATGCGCGAGACATCAACTACCAGCATATCCATAGAAACACGACCAATTACTTTTGCACGCTTCCCACGAATTATCACATACCCAATGCTTGAGAGTACGCGTGGGTACCCATGCCAATATCCTACCGGTAAAATAGCCACACGAGAAGGCTTGTGAAGCGTTTCCGATAAATCATACCCGACAGCACTCCCTGCGGGAAGATCTTTTAACTCACTAATAACCGTTTTCCAGGTAAGCGCCGGCACAAGCCCAAGACGACGCTCAGCAAATGCGCGCACTTCACGACTTGGCCAAAGCCCAAACATACCGATACCAATGCGTACCATATCGAAATGCGCTGATGAAAAAAGAATTGTGCCAGAAGTGGCAGCTGCGTGGCGCAATGGTTTAAAACCGGCTTCTGCTACCAGACTTGCAACGCGTGTGAACTCGTCAATCTGCTTTTGCGTATCGCGAGGAAATGCAGGATTTTTAGCTGCCGCAAAATGTGTGTACATACCCTCAAGTATTAAAAAATTTTGCTTCTCTTTAAAATATCCGAGCACGCGCTCAATTTCGTTGGGCATAAACCCTTGCCGGTGCATTCCAGTATCAATTTTGATATGCGCCTTTAGTGGTTTGCGGACGGTTCCTTGTTTTAACGCTCTTTCAAGACTTTCGAAATTAGAAATTGTAACACTAATATTATTTTGTGCGGCTTCCACATACCATTCGGGCAATGTCGAGCCAAGTACAAGAATTGGTTTTCGAATACCTTCTCGACGGAGACTTCGTGCCTCCACAATCGAGTCTACACCGAACCACTGTGCGCCAAACCGATCAAGAGATCGCGAAAAATCAATTAGCGAATGGCCATAGGCGTTTGATTTTACAACTGCCATGAGGCGAGTTTTTTTAGGAATAAGCGTACGAAAAATACGATAATTCTTGCGCAACAAGCGCGTATCTACCTCAATCCACGTTCTGAGGCCTGCTCGATCCATGCGGCAAGAATATCAAATTGCATGGCACGAGGCAACAAAAAAAAGAGCCCCTGTGTGAGGAGCTCTTGGGCGAAGACTACCTGTTTCTTTTTTGCGATCTCACAAGATACATTGGAACTGCACATGTTTTAAAACGAATCCGGATTGACCGGTGCGTGAACTTGCCTTCGAAACAGAGCAAACCCTTCCGAAGAAAATCAGGATCAAACCCCAAACTTTCGCAGATGTTTCTGAAGGAGTACAGCCAACCGGCGCCATCGTCAGAAAAAAACCACCTGTGTGACTCCATGAAATGCCTGTCTTCTGGTCCTCTGGAATAGCTAAGGATCGCGCTCGTGAGTACTGCAATCATAAGACGTTTTTCCGGTGTTGTGTCGCTTGAAGCTCGATTGATGCATTCGAATTGTGCTGGCAAAATGCTTGCACAGTCATTCAAGCTATTATATACATCCGCGTTTGCCCTCATCGCCATCTCCTTTCCGGCTTCCACTCGAAAGGTTTTCCAAGGTAAATATTAACAAGATAATTTAATGCTGTCCACACGGCTCGCCTCGTTATAGCACAAGCGAAGCGGGCAGGAATCGTGGACCGCGAAAGACAATAGCTTGTCTTTCGCCCATCTCCTTAAAAGTGGCGAAGCATTCGCAGGACGCTTCGCCTCCACCGACTGAGCTACTGCATAGTCTGCTGTACTGTTCTTGGTCCACCCGGCAGGAATCGAACCTGCGACCATCTCCTTAAAAGGGA